>CALXIG010000125.1 GCA_944388305.1 uncultured Clostridia bacterium | reverse complement strand
CGCCCCCTCCCGCTCGCAGGGGATGGCGAGGATGCCGGCGCTGCGCATGATGATGTCACAGAGCTGCTCCGGCGTGTAGATCTCGGTGGGCGGCGTCACATCGAACAAAACACGCAGCGGCGAGGTGAGCTGCCCCGCCCGCGTCGTCGCGCCGACCAGGGTAAATTTTTTGAGGTCGAGGCGGATGGAGCGGGCCGACGGCCCCTTGCCGATGATAATGTCCAGCGCGAAATCCTCCATTGCCGGGTAGAGGACCTCCTCCACCGCCCGGGACATCCGGTGGATCTCGTCGATAAAGAGGACGTCGTTCTCCCCGAGGTTGGTCAGCAGCGCGGCGAGGTCGCCGGGCTTTTCGATGGCCGGGCCGGAGGTGACCTTCAGGTTGACGTTCATTTCATTTGCGATGATCTGGGAGAGGGTTGTCTTGCCGAGCCCGGGCGGTCCATAGAGCAGCACATGGTCAAGCGCCTCCCCCCGCCGTTTGGCGGCCTCGATGTAGACCGAGAGATTCTCCTTGGCCTTGTCCTGCCCGATATATTCGGCGAGAGACTGCGGGCGCAGGGAAAACTCCACGTCCGCATCGCCACTGTTGTAATCCGGCGAGGTGATGCGGCTCTCAAAGTCCATCTCCTCGCGGCCGATCTGCGATTCAAACATAGCTTTGCTCCTGTATCCTTACTGCATGGCCAGCGCGCGCAGCCCGGCCTTGATCATATCCTCCACCGACATCGCGGGATCGAGCTTCATAATGACCGAAGCCGCGTCGCTCTGGGCGTAGCCCAGCACGACCAGCGCCGCGATCGCCTCCCCCGCATTGGAGGCGTCCGTCACATCAGGCAGGACGCTCCCGCCGAAACCGGAGGCCGCCTGCTCCTTGGCCATCTTGTCCTTCAGCTCGAGAATGATGCGCTGGGCGGTTTTCAGGCCGATTCCCGGCGCCTTGGAGATGGTTTTCGCGTCCCCAGACGCGACGCAGAGGGCAAACCGCTCCGGTGTCACGCTCGAGAGGACCGAGAGCGCCGCTTTCGGCCCCACCCGCGTCACCGAGATGAGCATCTTGAAACAGGAGAGCTCGTTCTGGTCGTAAAAGCCGAACAGGTCGAGCGCGTTTTCCGAGATGTGCAGGTAGGTGTAGAGCATCGCCTCCCCCCCGATGGCGGGAAGGCGGGAGACAGTGACCGAGCTGGTCCGGACTCCGTACCCGACCCCGGCGCACTCGACCACCGCGAGGTTCGGTTCCACCGCAGCGAGCCTGCCGCGAAGACTGTAGATCATGATACCGCATCCTTTCCGGTCAAAGCCTGTTGGAGATCATCTGCTGGAAGGCGCCGCCCAGCTGAGAACAGGCCGAATGCGCGTGACAGATGGCGATTGCCAGCGCGTCGGCGACATCGTCCGGCTTGGGGGCCCTTTTGAGGTTCAAAAACCGGGTGGTCATCTCGATGACCTGCTGCTTGACCGCCCGCCCGTAGCCGACGACCGCCTGTTTGACCTGTAGCGGCGTGTATTCAAAAACCGGCACCTCGTATTGGCGGGCCGCCAGGAGGATGACCCCCCGCGCCTGCGCCACGTCGATGGCCGTTTTCTGGTTGGTGTTGAAAAAGAGCTTTTCAATCGCCATCGCGTCGGGGCGGTAGCGCTCCAGCAGCTCGGAAACGCCGTCGTAGATGGCGAGCAGGCGGGTGGTAAACTCACTGCCCGCCGGCGTCGTCACCGCGCCGTAGTCCAGCGTCAGAAAATCGCGCCCGTCGTATTCCAGCACGCCGCAGCCGACGATCGCATAGCCGGGGTCGATCCCCAAAATTCTTGTTTTCAATGCCGGCTCCTTCCTGTCCGTTCGTTTGTTTGATAAAATTACACTTTATTATATCACAAACAGGGGAAAATGGAAAGCCTTCCCGCAAATTTTCGCGCCCGCCATCTTAAAAAACGCGGCTCCTGCGCGCTTTCAGGGTTATTATAGCACAAGAACGGTGTCTTGACAAACCCCCTCCCCGCCTTTTGAAAAAGTTTTCGAAAAATTCCCCTTTCCGTATAATTCCTGAACCGGCCGCTTCATTTTATTTTTGCATTTTGAAAAAACCAAATAGAAGCTCTTGACATTCACACCATTTTGATTTATGATATTGATACAAGATACAGGGTCATACCAAAATAAAAACCACAATATCTAGTTATACAGAACGGGAAATCCTGCGCAGCTGGTACTTTCCGTTATATTTTGCGGATTTTTTCGGATGCCTCTGTTTCAGTAACCAAGGAAAGAGGACCGAAGATGATTACACAGATCCGAAAGAGAAACGGCGATCTGGTTGATTTCAATCCCCAGAAAATCGAGGACGCCATCCACAAGGCGAGCATCGCCGTCAAGGATGAAAAAATTCCGCCAGCCCAGCTCAAAGCCCTCACCCGGCAGGTCATCGCCAGCCTGCCGCAGGACGCGGTTCCCACCGTCGAGCAGGTGCAGGATAAGGTGGAGGAGGCGCTCATCGCTGCCGATTACGCCAAAACCGCCAAAGCCTACATTCTCTACCGCGCCGAACACGCCAAAATCCGGCAGAGCGAGGCGGACCTCATGGACATCTACAAGGAGCTGACCTTCGCCTACGCCAAGGATGCCGACATCAAGCGGGAAAACGCGAACATCGACGCCGATACTGCGATGGGCACCATGCTCAAATACGGCTCCGAGGGTTCCAAATACTTCATGGATAACTACATCCTGCCCAAGGATATCGCTGCCGCCCACATCAACGGCGACATCCACATCCACGACAAGGATTTCTACATGCTCACCGAGACCTGCTGCCAGATCGACCTGCTGAAGCTGTTCCACAACGGGTTCTTCACTGGTCACGGCTGCCTGCGGGAGCCGAATTCCATCATCAGCTACTCCGCCCTCGCCTGCATCGCCATCCAGGCCAATCAGAACGAAATGCACGGCGGCCAGAGCATTCCCAACTTCGACTACTCGATGGCGCCCGGTGTCGCCAAAACCTACCGCAAGGAGTATTACCGGGCGCTCGCCCAGTTCATCCAGCTCAAGGCCGGCATGAGCCTTTCCGACGCGGAAGCCCTCTGCGCGGAGATGGAGCGGGAAATTCCCGTTCGTATCTCCATTGGCAGCGCCGCGGAGTTCGGCCGCCTGCTGGCGGAGAGGCTGCCCGCCCACCAGCGGGAAAACGGCTTCCAGGAAATTTCACCGGAGCTTGCCGCTGACGCCCACCGCTACGCCTCGGACACCGCATACCGGGAAGCTGACAAATGCACCTATCAGGCGATGGAGGCGTTTGTCCACAACCTGAACACCATGAACTCCCGCGCGGGCGCACAGGTGCCCTTTTCCTCGGTCAATTACGGCACTGACACCTCCCCAGAGGCGCGGATGGTCATCCGCAACCTTCTCCTCGCCACCGACGCGGGGCTGGGCGACGGCGAAACCCCCATCTTCCCCGTCCAGATCTTCAAGGTCAAGGAGGGCATCAACTACAATCCCGGCGATCCCAACTACGATCTGTTCCAGCTGGCCATCAAGACCTCGGCCAAGCGCCTCTTCCCCAATTTCAGCTTTATCGACGCGCCCTTCAACCTCCAGTACTACAAGGAGGGCGATTACAACACCGAGGTGGCCTACATGGGCTGCCGCACCCGGGTCATGGGCAACCACCACGATCCTTCGAAAGAGGTCACCTGCGGGCGCGGAAACTTAAGCTTCACCTCAATCAACCTGCCCCGCATCGGCATTGAAGCCAAAGGCGACCTTGCGAAGTTCTACCGGATGCTGGACGAGCGGATCGACCTCGTCATCCGCCAGCTGCTCCACCGCTTCAAAATCCAGTGCAGCAAACGGGTCCGCAACTACCCCTTCCTGATGGGACAGGGCATCTGGATCGACTCGGACGGCCTTTCGATGGACGACAGCGTCGCCGAGGTGCTCAAGCACGGCACCCTGAGCGTCGGCTTCATCGGCCTGGCCGAGACCCTCAAGGCCCTCACCGGCAGGCATCACGGCGAGAGCGAGGAGAGCCAGAAGCTCGGCCTCGAGATCATCGGCCACATGCGCAGGCGAATGGACGAGGAATCGGAGAAAACCGACCTCAACTTCACCCTGCTGGCCACCCCGGCAGAGGGGCTTTCCGGGCGGTTTGTCCGCATTGACCAGAAAATTTACGGCAAAATCCCCGGCGTCACCGACCGGGAATATTACACCAACTCCTTCCATGTGCCGGTCTACTACCCCATCAAGGCGTACCGCAAAATTCAGATCGAGGCGCCCTATCACGCCCTCACCAACGCGGGTCACATCAGTTATGTCGAGCTGGACGGCGACACCTGCAAAAATCTGAAGGCGTTCGAATCGATC
>CALXIG010000124.1 GCA_944388305.1 uncultured Clostridia bacterium | reverse complement strand
GGTGATCCACAGCGGGGCGCCGCCGACCAGTTCGTTGTATGCGGGGGTGCGCAGGTGGCGGGCCATCCGCAGCTTGATGACAAGCTGGTCGATGAGCTCCTGCGCCTCTGTTTCAGTGAGAATACCGCGGTCCAGGTCGCGCTGAATGTAGATGTCGAGGAAGGTGCTGGTGCGCCCGAGAGACATGGCGGCGCCGTTCTGCTCCTTGTTGGCGGCCAGATAGCCGAAATACAGCCACTGAATGGCCTCGCGGGCGTTGGAGGCGGGCTTGGAAATATCGCAGCCGTACATGGCGGCCATTTCCTTCAGCTTGCCGAGAAAATTGATCTGCTGGAACAGCTCCTCGGAGAGGCGGATGGTGTCGGTGTCCATGACGCCCTCGCCGATTTTCGCCTTGTCCGCTCTCTTTCCGGCAATCAGCACGTCCACGCCGTAGAGGGCCACCCGGCGGTAATCGCCGATGATGCGGCCGCGGCCGTAGGCGTCCGGCAGGCCGGTGACGACGCCGGCGTGCCGGGCTTTGCGCATCTCGTCGGTGTAGACGCGGAAAACGCCGTCATTGTGGGTGGTGCGGTACTGGAACTCCTGCTCGATTTTGTCCGAGAGATGATAGCCGTAAGCCTCGCAGGCGGCGCGGGCCATGCGGATGCCGCCGAAGGGATTGACACCGCGCTGGAGGGGCCGCCGCGTCTGGAGGCCGACGATCAGCTCGTCCTCTCTGTCGAGATAGCCGGGGGCGTAACTTGTGAGGGAGGAGACCGTCTCGGTGTCAATGTCCAGCACGCCGCCGAACTCCTTTTCCAGCTGAAGCAGGCGGTTCAGCTTGGACATCAGGCGGTTGGTCCGGTCGGTCGGACCGGCGAGAAAGGCGCCGTCTCCGCCATAGGGGGTATAGTTTTTCTGAATAAAGTCGCGGACGTCGATGGCGTCCTGCCAGTTTCCGCTCTGAAACCCGTTCCACTGCTCAAAATTCATGATAAACCATCCTTTCTGAATCCCGGGGCTGTCCTTTGCAAAACAAAAAGGGCAGCCCTGCGTACAAGGCTGCCCAGACGGTCGGCATCAATCATTCTGTGTTTCCATGTGGTGGACTCCACAAACCCGTCAGTCGCACAGAAGAATACAATTACAGTGTAGCAAATCCCCGGCTGCTTGTCAAGCGGAAGCGGGATTTTCGGAGCCGATTCTGTTTGTTGCATAAAATCTGGCGTTTTCTGACGGAATTCGCCCGTCAATTCCACAAGGTGCGCGGGTCCATTCCGTATACCTGCTTGAGCTCCAGCAGCGGGGAGTTGGCGATGTCCTTCGGGGTGACGATGAGTCCGCCGTCGCTGTCGAGGTCGTAGCCGAACTGGCGGAACGCCTCCCAGACCAGGTGGGAGCAGTGGGTGCGCTCCGTCTGCGGGTGCTTGGGGGAGAGAATGCCCACGGTCAGGCTGTAGGGAATGCCGTTCAGATGCTCCCGCGCGAAATCCGCGATGGCGACGCGCGTTTCAGCCGGAACGTCCCTGAGCCGGAAGAGGAGAAAGGAGGGGTAGCGCTCCCATTTTTCCACCGTCTGGATGGAGGAATCCCGTCCCAGCACCACTGCTTCGAGCGTCCGGCCGTTTTCGGCGTCGACGACGATGGCGGCGTGTCCGTTGCGCCAGCCAAAGGTGTGGGAGCAGGGGGTGATGAGAATATCGCCTTCTTCCAGCGGGGCGAGAACGGCGGCGGAGGCGGCGTGCTCCTCCCAGGAGACGAGGCTGTTGCGGGTGCAGGCAATCTCCGGCTCGGAAAAGAACGCCTCCTGGATGCGAAGGATCGTTTCGGCGTCTCCTGTCTCGCGGAGGGCATCGACGGCGGGTTTCCCCAGGCCGGTCTGGGCGAGGAGGAGATCGTAGCCGGCGGGGGAGAGGGTTTCCTCAGCCAGCACGCCGGTCAGGTCCGCCTTTTGGTAATCCGGGACCCACCGGGCGGATGGCTCGGCGCTCTGCTTCCAGAGGAGAAGACAGAGAACGAGGGTTGCCAGAATGAGGAGGAGGAGAGAACCCCTGCGGGAATCGCGCGCGGTCATGGATCAGGCGCGGTAGGCGCGGTGGAAGATCTTTTTGCCCTTTTTGATGACAACTTCGCCGTCCAGCTTTACCTGCATCGCGGGGTCGGCGGCTTTCTCGCCGTCCAGCAGGATGCCGCCCTGCTGGACGAGCTGCCGGGCTTCCCGGTTGGAGGAGGCGAGTCCGCATTTGACCAGCAGGGTCAGCAGGCCGATTGCGCCGTCCTTCAGATCTTCTGCGGCAATGGCGGTGGAGGGCATGTTGACGGCGTCGCCGCCGTTTGCGGAGAAGATGCTGCGGGCGGCGGCGAGGCACTTCTGGGCCTCCTCCTCGCCGTGGACGAGCTTTGTCAGCTCGAAAGCCAGCCGCTCCTTGGCGGTATTGAGCTGCGCGCCCTCGAGGGTGCGCTCCATTTCCTCGATCTCCTCGATGGGGATGAAGGTCAGGAGCTTCATGCACTTGATGACGTCGGCGTCGTCGACGTTGCGCCAGTACTGGAAGAAGTCGTAGGGGGAGGTCTTCTCCGGGTCGAGCCAGACCGCGCCCGACTGGGTCTTGCCCATCTTTTTGCCCTCAGAGTTCAGAAGCAGGGTGATGGTCATGGCGGAGGCGTCCTTGCCCAGCTTTTTGCGGATGAGCTCGGTGCCGCCCAGCATGTTGGACCACTGGTCGTCGCCGCCGAACTGCAGGTTGCAGCCGTATTTCTCAAAGAGGCAGAGGAAGTCATAGCTCTGCATGATCATGTAGTTGAATTCGAGGAAGGACAGCCCCTTTTCCATCCGCTGCTCGTAGCACTTGGCCCGGAGCATGTTGTTGACCGAGAAGCAGGCGCCGATGTCCCGGATGAATTCAATATAATTGAGGTTTAAAAGCCAGTCGGCGTTGTTGACCATCATGGCTTTGCCCTCGCCGAATTCGATAAAGCGGCTCATCTGCTTTTTGAAGCAGTCGCAGTTGTGCTGGATGGTTTCGGGGGTCATCATCTGGCGCATGTCGGTGCGGCCGGAGGGATCGCCGATCATGGCGGTGCCGCCGCCGATCAGGGCGATGGGGCGGTTGCCGGCCATCTGCAGGCGCTTCATCAGGCAGAGGGCCATAAAGTGGCCGACATGGAGGCTGTCGGCGGTGGGGTCAAAGCCGATGTAGAAGGTGGCTTTCCCCTCGTTGATCAGGCGGCTCACC
>CALXIG010000123.1 GCA_944388305.1 uncultured Clostridia bacterium | reverse complement strand
TAGCTGCGCGCGACCCCCGCTTCGGCGGCAATTTCCGGCACGCTGAGGTCCTCGGCATAATGCTCCTCCATAAAGGCGACTGCCCGCCGCACGTGGCGCAGCCCGCCCGCCTCCCGCTGGGAGGCGCCCTCCGCCAGCTCGCAGAGCAGCCGGGTAAGCAGGTTGCCGATGAGAAAGCGGGTGCCGGCCGTCTGCTTCCGTTCCAGCTGGGAGACCAGATCCCGCATCACATAGCCGAAGCTCTCCCGCCCGGAGGCGACAAAAAAGGGCCGTCCGGTCTCCAGAAAGTCCTGCACGGCGGGGCAGCCTTCCCGGACCGGCGCCAGCCGGCAGGCGCCTCCTTCCGGCAGGCAGGAAAATTCGATGTTCATGATGCCGCATCCCCGCGGCCCATCGATCTGGAGGCGGTGCGGAACCATCTCGTCGAGGAAAATATATTGCCCGTGGGAGAGCTCATACCGCCGTTCGTTCACCTCGACAGAGGCCGCGCCCGAGAGGACGTACATCACCTCGCAGCGCGGATGGGTATGCTGCTGGGGCATGGTGTACTGCTGTAACTGCATCGCGTAGTAGGCTTCCGGCTGGAGAAAACGCGCCGTTTCACTGTAAAGGCTCATAACGATACCTCCTTTTCCAAATCCCGGCTTCTCACTGATAATTATAAGAGAATTTATTGCATTTGTAAAGAAATACCGGCAAAAATTTCCCACCGGAAGCCGGTTTTCTGCTATACTGAAAGCACAAATTTTACGCCGACAAGGAGGTTTTTTTATGAGTTTTAAGGTCGCCTTTATCGGCGCGGGCAGCATTGGTTTTACCCGCCGCCTGCTCGCCGATCTGCTGACCGTTCCGGAATTCCGGGATGTCGAAATCGCCTTTACCGACATCAATCCCGACAACCTGCGCATGGTCACCGCCCTCTGCCAGCGGGACATCGAAGCAAACGGCCTGAACATCAAAATCCACTCCACCCTCGACCGCCGCGAGGCGTTCCAGGGTGCGAAATATGTCATCAACTCGGTCCGCATCGGAATGCTCGAGGCATTTGAAACCGATGTCAACATCCCGCTCAAATACGGCGTCGACCAGTGCGTCGGCGACACCCTCTGCGCCGGCGGCATTATGTACGGGCAGCGCAGCGCCTACGCCGCGCTGGAATTCTGCCGCGACATTGAGGAGGTCGCCGCGCCCGGCTGCATCATGCTCAACTACTCCAACCCCAACGCGATGGTCACCTGGATGTGCAACAAATACAGCAGAGTGCCCACCATCGGCCTATGCCACGGCGTGCAGGGCGGACACGCCCAGATCGCCAGGGCGCTCGGCTTCCGGCAGGACGAAATTGACATCATCTGCGCCGGCATTAATCACATGACCTGGTACATCAGCGTGAAGCATAACGGCGAGGACCTGACCGGCAAAATCCTTGAGGCGTATGAGAACGACCCTGAGCTGAGCCGCTGCGAGAAGGTTCGCATCGACATGCTCCGCCGGTTCGGCTACTACTCCACCGAGTCGAACGGCCATCTCTCCGAGTATGTTCCCTGGTACCGCAAAAATGAAAAGGAGCTTTTAAACTGGATCGACCTTTCCGACTGGCACCTTGGCGAGACGGGCGGCTACCTCCGGGTCTGCCAGGAGGGGCGGCGCTGGTTCGAGACCGACTTCCCCAACTGGATGAAAGAGCCGCCGAAGCGCTTTGTCCCCGAAGAGCGCAGCCAGGAGCACGGCTCCTACATCATCGAGTCGCTCGAGACCGGCCGCATCTACCGCGGACATTTTAACGTGATGAACAACGGGACCATCTCAAACCTTCCCGACGAGTGCGTCGTCGAGGTCCCCGGCTATGTCGACGCGAACGGGGTGAACATCCCCCGGGTCGGCGACCTGCCGCTCGGCCCCGCCGCCTGCTGCATGACCAACATCAATGTCCAGAAGCTCGCCGTCGAGGCCGCTTACCGCGGCGACGCCCGGCTTTTGAAGCAGGCGATGATGCTCGACCCGCTGACCGGCGCGGTCTGCACTCCGCCCCAGATCTGGCAGATGACCGACGAGATGCTGATCGCGGGCGAAAAGTGGCTCCCGCAGTATGCCGAAGAAATTGTTCGGGCCAAAGCCCGGCTGGAGGAGGGGCGCAAAAACGGCACCCTGCTTCCCACCCGGGAAGGCTACCGCGGGGCGGCGCGCCTCCACACCAAGACGGTCGAGGAGATGCAGCGCGACCGGGCTGCCGCGACCCGCAATGCCTCCGAGGCGGACAAGGCCAAAAAGGATTGACCTGGATCAGAAAACGGGCGGAGATCTTCCGCCCGTTTTGCACGGTGTTTTCGCTGATTAAAACTCGTTGACCGGCCGGTTGCCGCAGTAGAATTCCCGGTCCCGGCCGGTGATTTCCCGCAGGACGCGGCAGGGCGTCCCCACTGCGACGACATTCGAAGGGATATCGTGGGTGACGACGCTGCCCGCCCCGATGACCGAATTCTTTCCGATGGTCACGCCGGGCAGGATGATGGCGCCCGCGCCGATCCAGACGTCGTCCTCGATATGGACGGGGAGGGAGAACTGCCTGCCGTCCCGGCGCACATCCGGGTGGACGGGGTGCC
Organism: uncultured Clostridia bacterium; assembly: GCA_944388305.1. GTDB lineage: Bacteria > Bacillota > Clostridia > Oscillospirales > Ruminococcaceae > Merdivicinus. The sequence continues at coordinate 958 of CALXIG010000123.1, read as the reverse complement.
CGGTCGCAGTGATGACGACATTGGGCGCGATCATTACGTGATTGCCGATATAGACGTCGATGTCGTCGACGATGACAAGGTTGAAGTTTGCGTAAAAATAGTCCCCGATGTGGGTGCGGTAGCCGTAGGCCATTTTGAAGGGCGGTTCAATCCAGATGTGTTCCCCGCAGCTGCCGAGCAGCTGGGTCAAAAGCTCCTTCCGCCGCGCCCCCTCCGACGGGCGGGTGTGATTGTAGTCGTAGAGCAGCTCCTGACAGCGGCCGCGCTCTGCGGTCAGGCCCCTGTCTTCGTCGGTGTAGAGCAGCCCGGCTTCCATCTGTTCCCGGATGTCCATGCGATCTGCCTCCTGAAATGTTTTTTCCAGTATACCATATTTTCCCGGAGATGTACAGCAAAATTGTCAATTTTTGTGGGGTTTGCCCGGTTGACAGCGGGCGGAAGGGCATGGTATAGTGAAAACGATTCCACTCGCGCTGCGGTGAATCTCCACAGATTTTCCATACGTCGTTTTGGAGGGATTCCCATGCAATTTGACATCCGTTCGTATGACCCTGCCTCTTTTGAGGAGCTGCTCTCCCTTTACCAGCTGGCCGGCTGGGTCCGTTACACCCAAACCCCCGCCATGCTGCGGGAAGCTTACGCAAATTCGCTCTGCGCCCTGACCGCCTGCCGGGACGGCACGCTTGCCGGCGCCGTCCGCGCGGTGGGGGACGGGGCGTCTATCCTGTACATCCAGGATCTGCTCGTCCGTCCCAGCTGCCGGCGGCAGGGGATCGGCGGGGCGCTCCTGCGCGCGGTGCTTGCGCGTTATCCGCAGGTGTATCAGAAGGTGCTGCTCACCGACGACCGGGAGGACACCTGCGCGTTTTACCGGAGTCTCGGCTTTGAGCGGGCTGCGCGGTTCGGCTGTACGGCTTTCCTGTACAGCGGCCGGGCATGATGACACACTTTTGGAGGT
>CALXIG010000122.1 GCA_944388305.1 uncultured Clostridia bacterium | reverse complement strand
CATCGGCATTCTTCACAAAGAGCTGGGCGTAAACCTCCTCGACATCACCATCGGCAACCCCTACTTTAATCCCCACGTCAACCGCCCCGCCGATATCCAGCCCTACGAACTGCCGGAAAATCCGCTGGTCGGCGTCGCCCGCATCCTCAACTGCACCCGCGAGATCCAGCAGGCTTATCCCGACCTCACCCTCATCGGCTCCGGCGTCTCCTACATGCGCCAGTTCGCCCCCCAGATGGTGAGCGGCGCCATTGCGCAGGGCTACTACACAATGGCCGGATTCGGGCGGATGGCCTTTGCCTACCCCGGCTTTGCCGCCGATATTCTCTCCGGCAGCGGCCTGGACCCCAAAAAGTGCTGCATTGCCTGCGGCAAGTGCACCCAGCTCATGCGCTACGGCTCCACCGCCGGCTGCGTCGTCCGGGATAAAATCTACACCGCCCTGTATCAGGAGGTAGCCAAGGGCAAGGAAGCCCGCGTCTGATCCCCCGTCAAATTATCATTCCAAAGGAGTGTCTGTTATGAAAAAGATCGCCATTGTCACCGGTTCCCGCCGCGGAATCGGCCTCGCCATCGTCAAAAAGCTCATGTCTGACGGCTACACCGCCGTCCTCTGCGACGTCGTCGGTGCAGAGGAGGTTGCGGACCTGCTCGCCGGGCTGAACAAAAACGGGGAAGCCTGCTACTTCCGCTGCGACATCTCCAAACCGGAAGACCGCGACGCCCTCTTTGACGCTGTTCTCGAAAAATACGGCCGCATCGACGTGCTGGTCAACAACGCCGGCGTCGCCTGCGCCGTCCGCCTGAACATCCTCGAAACCACCACCGAGAGCTTCGAACGCCTCATGCGGATCAACTGCGAGGGCACCTTCTTCATGTGCCAGGGCGCGGCCAACCGGATGCTCGCCTGCAAGGAAAAGGGCCTCGAGGACTACTCCCCCCGCATCGTCAACATCTCCTCCATGTCCGCCTACACCTCCTCCACCTCCCGCGGCGAGTACTGCATCTCCAAGGCCGGCATCGCAATGATCACAAAGCTCTTCGCCGACGAGCTGGCTGACAAGGGCATCCCGGTTTTTGAGGTCCGCCCCGGCATCATCGCCACTGACATGACCACCGTCGTCCATGAGAAGTACGAGAAGATGATCGCGGAAGGCGTCACCCCCATCCGCCGCTTTGGCCAGCCCGAGGACGTCGCCAACTGCGTCGCAGCCGCCTGCACCGGCCTTCTGGACTTCGGCACCGGCACCGTCTTAAACGCCGACGGCGGCTTCCACATCCAGAGACTGTAATTCCGGGAAAACCGGACGCCGCAAGGGCGCGCGCCGTCCTTGCGGTGTTGTTGTATCAAAAGGAGTGCGTGTATGAAATTTATTGAGAAAAATGGGCAGCAGATCGCCGTTATCGCCCTCGACACCCTGGTCATCGGCACCGGCTGCGCCGGATTTAACGCCGCCGACACTCTCTATGACATGGGCCGCACCGATGTGGCCATCCTCACCGAGGGAATCAAAATGGGCACCTCCCGCAACACCGGCAGCGACAAGCAGACCTACTATAAGCTCTCCCTCTGCTCGGACGGCGCGGACAGCATCTACGAACTGGCGGAAAATCTCTTCGCGGGCGGCAGCGTCAACGGCGACACCGCCCTCGCCGAAGCAGCCGGTTCCCTTCGCTCCTTCATGAAGCTTGTAAATCTCGGTGTTCCCTTCCCCACCAACAAGTACGGCGAATATGTCGGCTACAAGACCGACCACGATCCCCGCCAGCGCGCCACCTCCTGCGGCCCGCTCACCTCCAAGATCATGACCGAAAAGCTCGAGGAATCGGTCCTCCGCAAAGGCATCCGCATCTACGACCGGATGCAGGCAGTCCGCCTTCTCACCGAGGACAACACGCTGAAAGGACTGCTCGCCATCGACCTCAACCGTCTCTCGGAAAACGACCGCGGCCTCACCGTCTTTCTCTGCAATCAGCTCATTATGGCGACCGGCGGACCCGCCATCGTCTACGACGCCTCCGTCTACCCTGAAAGTCAGACCGGCATGACCGGCATGGCCCTCGAGGCGGGCGCTGCCGCCTGCAACCTCCAGGAATGGCAGTACGGCCTCGCCTCCACAAAGTTCCGCTGGAACGTCTCCGGCACCTACCAGCAGGTCCTCCCCCGCTACATCGCGGTGGACCCGGACGGCAACGAGCGCGAATTTCTCCCCGAGTACTTTGAAAAGCCGGAACAGGCCCTCGATATGGTCTTCCTCAAGGGCTACCAGTGGCCGTTTGACACCAAGAAAATCGCCGGTTCCTCCATCATCGACATCATTGTCCACCACGAGGTCTTCCACAAGGGCAACCGTGTCTTCATGGACTTCCGCACCGATCCCAAGGGCCTCGAAAACGGTTTCAACGGCCTCGCCTGGGAGACCTATAACTATCTGGAACGCTCCAACGCCCTGCTGAAAACGCCGATCGCCCGCCTCGCCCACATGAATCAGAAGGCGATCGATCTCTACGCCTCCCACGGCATCGACCTCTGGAACGAGCCGCTCGAGGTCGCCGTCTGC
>CALXIG010000121.1 GCA_944388305.1 uncultured Clostridia bacterium | reverse complement strand
CCGGCCTCCCGCAGTCCCCGGCGGTAGCCGGCCAGCTTGCGGAAGCCGCTCGAGGTTATGGCGTCGTACAGATAGAGGATGTGGGCACATCCCCGCCCGGTCAGCGCCGCCACGCAGTCCGCCATCGCCTTCTCCTCATCGCAGAGCACACAGCCGATGCCCGGGCCGTCCACATCGCCGTTGATGAGGATGACGGGGACCTTCTCCGCCGCAGCCTTCAGGTGGGAGTTGTCCTGCTCCTCCTCAAAGGCGGAGCCGATGAGCAGCACGGCGTCCACCCGCTTTTCCAGCAGCCCGGCCAGCGCCTGCTTTTTCCGCGCGAGCGAGTCGCCGGTACAGACAAGCAGGGTGTCGAAGCCCCGGGCGCGGAGCTGCTTTTCCGCCAGGGAAACCGCGCGGGCGTAGTAGAGGTCGGAAACGTCGGTGCAGAGGATGCCGACCATTTTCATGGTGTTCAGACCCAGCCCGCGTGCAAAGGCGTTGGGGGTGTACCCTTCCCGTTCCATGACAGCGAGGATGCGCTGCCGGGTCGTCTCCCGGACATGGGGGCTGCCGTTGAGGACGCGGGAGACAGTGGCGATGGAAACGCCGGATTTCCGGGCAATGTCTCGAATGTTCATAATGCCTCCTGATAGTCTATTCCTCTCCCATTTTATCAACAAAAACGCTGAAAGTCAAGAGAACCCGGTTGACATTTTATTGGAATGTGTTAAAATGATGGTAATAGTTCCATTTAAGGAGGGGATCGTGTGAAAACAATTCAGGAACTGGCTGTCCGCAGAGAGCGGCCCATCCGCGTCGCGCAGTTTGGCGAAGGCAATTTCCTGCGCGCCTTTGCCGACTGGATGGTGGATATTGCCAACGAAAAGGGCTGTTTCGACGGGGACGTCGCCATTATCAAGCCCATCGCCGCGGGGAGTCTGGAGGCGTTTGAGCGTCAGAAGGGCGCGTACACCGTCTGCCTGCGGGGAATGCAGGGCGGACAGGTGGTAGATGAGAGCCGCATCGTGACCTGCGTGCGGCGGTTTATCGACCCTTACGCCGATTTTGCCGCCTTTCTGCGGCTGGCCGCCGAGCCATCGCTGCGGTTTGTCATCTCCAACACGACCGAGGCCGGCATCGCCTACGATGGGACGGACTCCTTTGACGGCGCGCCGCCCGCGAGCTACCCGGCCAAGCTGACCCGCTTCCTCTACGAGCGGTTTACGGCTTTCGCGGGCGCGCCGGACAAGGGACTCATCCTCCTGCCGGTCGAGCTCATTGAGGACAACGGCAAAAAGCTCCGGCGCTGCGTCCTCTCCTGCGCACAGGACTGGAAGCTTCCGGACGGATTTTTCCGCTGGCTCGGGGAGAGCTGCACCTTCTGCTCCACCCTGGTCGACCGCATCGTCACCGGGCGGCCGGCCGACCTTCCCGGACTCTGCGGAAAACTCGGCTATCAGGATGATCTGGCCGACGTCGCGGAGCCGTTCGGCCTGTGGGTCATCGAGAGTGAACGGGATATTTCCGCGGAAATTCCGCTTGACCGCGCCGGGCTGCCGGTCATTTTTACCGCGGACCAGCGTCCCTACCGGGAGCGCAAGGTGCGCATTTTAAACGGCGCCCATACTTCGACGGTGCTGGCGGCCTTCCTGACCGGGCTGGACACGGTGGGAGAGTGCATGGCCGACCCGATGATGCGCGCCTTTATGGAGCGCGCGGTGATGGGAGAGATCGTGCCGACCGTTCCGCTGCCGCGGGCGGAGGCGGAAGCCTTTGCGGCGTCGGTCTTTGAGCGGTTCGAAAACCCCTTTGTCCGCCACGAGATGCTCTCCATCTCGCTCAACTCGGTTTCCAAGTGGAAGTCGCGGGTGCTGCCTTCGCTTCGGGATTCGCTGGCGGCAAACGGCGTCCTTCCGCCGCTGCTCACTTTCTCCCTCGCGGCGCTGCTCGCCTTTTACACGGGGAAACGGACGGATTCCGGCTATTGCGGGGAGCGCGGCGGCGAGTCCTACCCCATCCGCGACGGCGCGGAGGAGACCGCCTTCTTCGCGGAGGAAAGCGGAAAACCGGCCGCAGCGTACGTGCAGGCGGCCTGTGCCCACGCAGACTTCTGGGGAATGGATCTGAATGAGATCCCCGGCCTTGCGGCGGCGGTGACGGCTGCGCTCGAGGATATCCGGCGGAACGGAATGGGCGCGGCGGTCGCGGCCCTGCTGGAACGGGAGGGCGTCGCATGGAAACGGTGATCCGCATCCATCCCGCCGACAACGTCGAGGTCCTGCTGGCCGGGCAGGACGGCATTCCGGCCGGGCACAAGCGGGCGGTCCGCCCCATCCGGGCGGGTGAGGCGGTCGTCAAGTACGGCTATCCCATCGGGGAGGCGAGCCGCGACATCGCGGCGGGGGAGTGGGTCCACTCCCACAATCTCAAGACCCGGCTTTCGGGGCAGCTCGAGTACGCCTACCACCCGGCAGGATGCGCCCTCAAGCCGCTGCCGCCCCGCACCTTCCGGGGTTACCGCCGTCCGGACGGGCAGACCGGCATCCGCAACGAGGTCTGGATTATCCCGACGGTCGGCTGTGTCAACGCCATTGCCAGGGAGATTGAGCGGCAGGCGCAGCAGTTCCTCGTCCCGGAGATCGACGGCATCACTGCCTACAGCCACCCTTACGGCTGCTCCCAGCTCGGAGAGGACCATCTGGCGACCCAGAAGGCCCTCTGCGGCCTCATCCGCAATCCCAATGCCGGGGCGGTACTGGTGCTCGGTCTGGGCTGTGAGAACAATCAGATTGCCGATCTCAAGCAGGTGCTGGGAGAGTATGACCCGGACCGGGTGAAATTCCTCGTTTGTCAGGAGTGCGGGGACGAGGTAGCCGAGGCGCTCGCCCTGCTGCGGGAGCTCTGCGGGTACGCCGCCTCCTTCCGGCGGGAGGAGTGCAGCGCGGCGGAGCTGGTGATCGGACTCAAGTGCGGCGGCTCGGACGGCTTTTCGGGCATTACGGCCAATCCGCTGCTCGGGCGGCTCACCGACGCGATCGCCGCGATGGGCGGCGCCGCCATTCTCACCGAGGTGCCCGAGATGTTCGGCGCAGAGACGCTGCTCATGGACCGCTGCCGGGATGAGGAAACCTTCCGGAAGACCGTCTCCCTCGTCAACGATTTCAAGGAATATTTCCTCTCGCACGGCCAACCGGTCGGAGAGAATCCCTCGCCCGGCAACAAGGCGGGGGGCATCACCACCCTCGAGGAAAAGTCGCTCGGCTGCGTCCAGAAAGGCGGCAGCGCGCCGGTCAACGGGGTGCTCCGCTATGGCGAGCCGGTGCGGGAGCGGGGCTTAAACCTCCTCCAGGCGCCGGGAAACGATCTCGTCGCGTCAGCGGCCCTCGCCTTTTCGGGGGCGCAGATGGTGCTGTTTACGACCGGCCGGGGAACACCGTTTGGCTGCCCGGTGCCGACGGTCAAAATCTCCAGCAACTCCGCCCTTGCACAGACAAAGAGGAGCTGGATCGACTTTGACGCAGGCAGGCTTCTCAGCGGGACCTCGATGGAGGAGTTGGCGGCGGAATTTCTCGACTACATCCTCGCCCTCGCCTCCGGGGAGGTGCGGGCCAAATCGGAGCGCCTTGACAAGCGCGATCTTGCGATTTTCAAAAACGGCGTGACCCTCTGAACAGGCGAAAGGGACGGTGCGGAACCGTCCCTTTTTTCCATCAGTTTTTGGTGAGCACGCTCATCGGGTCGACCCACTCGCCGTCCCGCCGGATGCCGACGTGGAGGTGCGGCTGTTCGGCGCTTTCGACGATGGAGCTGTTGCCCACGCTGCCGATGACGTCGCCCAGCTTGACCTCCTGCCCCTTTTTGACCTTGATGTCGCTGCCCATGCCGGCAAAGGTGATGACGATTCCGCCGCCGTATTCGATTTCGACGGTGTTGCCCCACTTGCTGTCTTCCCGGATGTCGAGCACCTTGCCGTCGTTCGGGGACTTGCCCGGCGTGCCCTCCTTCGCGGCGATGTCCATGCCGTCGTGGGTCCGCCACTCGCCCAGCGTCCTGGATTTGACCAGCTCGCCGTTGCTGAACGGGTTGAAAATTTCCCCCGAGACGGGCATGATAAAGGCGCCGCTCGAGGTGACGGAGGATTCGGCGGGAGCCAGCGCCTCCTCGGAGGGTTCTGCGGCTTCCATAGTTTCAGAGGCCGGCTCACTCTCCCGGACAATGACCTGCGGGGTGTCCTTGGGGACGCCGGGCTGGGACTTTTCCACCGTGTCCAGCTCGGGGATCGACCATTCTGTGGTGCTTTCCAGCGTGTTGGAGGGCCCCGGCTCCGCCGGCGCGTTGAGGGCGTTCAGCGTGAGATAGGTTGCGGAGCCGACCGCGGTGACGCTGATTGCGAGCGCAATGTAAAACCCTTTGGAAAGCCCCTTTTTCTTGCCGAAATTCAATCTTTTCATGGATACCAACCTTTCTTATTGAAAATGTTCGAAAACATTTGAGAAGACAGACGCAAAGACGCTTTGCGGCGGGAATGATCCGCCGGACGTTCAAATATAGTTTTCACAGGAGGGTTGGTTTTATGCCCGGCGCGCCAGGATAATTTTCACCGGCGCAGATGTTCGCGTGGGAGATAAAAATGTTCTTTCGAAAAATACAGATTGTACTATTGTCTGCCCGAACGGCACAGCTTGTATAAAAAATTATGCAAAACATCAAAAAATATCAGGGGAAATAACCGGAACTTGCGGATTTGAGAGATATTTTAGCGGCTTAAAGCATTTTTTGCCAAAAGCGATTGACTTCACCGGGAAATCGCTTTATAATAGAATTTATACCGGATCAATCGGGGATGGGCGCCGCTTTTTGGACGATCCGCCGGTCTGATGCCGAGCTTATATGATGGAGGTAACGCAAAATGAGCAGAGTGTATAACTTTAGTGCAGGCCCGTCGATGCTGCCGGAAGCGGTTCTGAAGACCGCCGCCGAAGAAATGCTGGACTACCAGGGCAGCGGCCAGTCGGTCATGGAGATGTCCCACCGCTCCAAGACCTATCAGGCGATCATCGACTCGTGCTCCGCACTGCTGCGCGAAGTGATGAATATTCCGGATGACTACGAGATTCTTTTCCTTCAGGGCGGCGCATCCTCCCAGTTCGCGATGGTTCCCTTAAACCTCGCCACCCGGTCCGGCAGCGCCGATTTCGTCCTCACCGGACAGTGGGCGAAGAAGGCGTTTTCCGAGGCCAAGAAGCTCATCAAGGCCCGCGAGGTCGCTTCCTCGGCGGATAAGACCTTCACCTACATTCCCGAGCTGGATCCCGCAGCCTTTGACAAGAATGCCGATTATTTCCACATCTGCTACAACAACACCATTTATGGCACCCGTTTTGTTGAGCTGCCCGACACCGGCAGCGTTCCGCTGGTCGCCGACATGAGCTCCTGCATCCTCTCCGAGCCGGTCGACGTGAGCAGATTCGGCCTCATCTATGCAGGCGCGCAGAAAAACATGGGCCCCGCCGGCCTGACCGTCGTCATCATCCGCAAGGACCTGATCGGCGAGCCGCGGGAGGGCACCCCGACCATGTTCAGCTACAAGATCCACGCGGAAAACGGCTCGATGTACAACACCCCGCCCACCTACGCCATTTATATCTGCAAGCTGGTCCTCGAATGGATCAAAAACGAGATCGGCGGCCTGGAGAATATGAAGAAAATCAACGAGAAAAAGGCCGCGATCCTCTATGACTACCTGGATTCCTCCAGACTGTTCAGAGGCACTGTCGAGAAGAAATACCGCTCGATGATGAACATCCCCTTTGTCACGGGCAATGAGGAGCTGGACGCCGCATTCGTCAAGGCCGCCACTGCAGCCGGATTTGTCAACCTCAAGGGCCACCGCACCGTCGGCGGAATGCGCGCCTCCATCTACAACGCCATGCCCGTCGAAGGCGTCGAGAAGCTGGTCGCCTTCATGAAAGAATTCGAGGAAGCGCACGTCTGAGCCGCTTCGCAGAAAGGATGAACTGCCATGTTCCGTATTCAAACCTTAAATAAGATTTCCCCGCTGGGACTGGAAAAATTCGACCGCGCGAATTACACCTGGGGCGATGATATCACCGCTCCGGACGCGATTCTGGTGCGCTCCGCCTCGATGCACGACCTGGATTTTGACCCTGCCACCGTCGCCATCGCCCGCGCGGGCGCAGGCGTCAACAACATTCCGCTGGACAAATGCTCCCAGGCCGGTATTGTGGTTTTCAACACGCCCGGCGCCAACGCCAACGCGGTCAAGGAGCTGGTCATTCTGGGCCTGCTGATGTCTGCCCGCAAGATTCAGCCCGCGATGGAGTGGCTGCTGACCCTGAAGGGTCAGGGCGCGGAGGTCCCCAAGCTGGTGGAAAAAGGCAAGAGCCAGTTTGTCGGCCCGGAAATCATGGGAAAAACGCTCGGTGTCGTCGGACTCGGCGCCATCGGCGTGCGGGTCGCGAATGCGGCGGCCGCGCTGGGCATGAAGGTTTACGGCTATGATCCCTACATCAGCGTCGACGCGGCCTGGGGCATGGACCGCTCCATCATCCACGCCAAATCCCTGCGGGATATTTACGAGCACTGCGACTACATCACCCTGCACCTGCCCTGCACCTCCGAGACCAAAGGCATGATCAACGCTTCCTCGATCCAGATGATGAAGACCGGCGTGCGCATCCTCAACTTTGCCCGCGGCGAGCTGGTCGAGAGTGCCGACATGCTGGCGGCATTGGATGAGAAGCAGGTGAAGGTCTATGTCACCGACTTTGTGGACGACGTCCTGCTGGGGCATAAGGGCGTGGTGGCTCTGCCGCACCTGGGCGCTTCCACGCCGGAGTCGGAGGATAACTGCGCGAAAATGGCGGTGGATGAGCTCGTTGAGTATCTGGAGACGGGCAACATCACCAATTCGGTGAACCTCCCCTCCCTGAGCCTGCCGATGGGCAAGGCCTCCCGCCTGTGCATCATCCACAAGAACGTCAGCGGAATGCTCTCCAAGATGGCCGCGGTCCTGTCGGATGCGGGCTGCAACATCGAGAACATGATTAACGACTCCAAGAAGGATTACGCCTACACCATTTTGAATCTGGCCAGCAGGGTGGACGCTTCCGTTGCCCAGAAGCTGAGCGAAATCCCGGATGTCATCCGGGTGCGGATTCTGTAAGCGGCTGCAAAAAACGGCAATCCCCGGCGCGTTTTCACGTGCCGGGGATTTTTCTGCGTGTCACCGGAACTGATTTCGTTCCGGGCTGTAAAGATAGCCGATGACTGCCAGTTTCCGCTCGATCTCCGTCCGGTCGAGGGACAGGCTCCTGCAAAGTTCGTCCAGGCTGGGGTAAAAGTCCCGCAGCTGGGTGTTGAGATAACTGAGCAGGATAACCGGGTCCTGTGGAACCGCCATATACCGTCCTCCTTTCGCGCTGTTGGTACCAGCATATCACAAAAGGCGGCTGCGCGCAAGCGGGCGCGTCAATTTTTTGCGCCTTTGCGGGCAAATGGCCTTGACAAAGTTGTCTGCGATGGGATACCATAATAGTAAACCGTTTATCAGGGAGGAAGATGCGCCGTGATGCTCAAAGAGATCAATCGGGTGATATTCAAAGCGTTCGGCACGCCGCTCAAGAGCGTCGAAGGGTATGAGAATTTCAGCCAGTCGGTCTATGAGGACGACACCCGGGTCCGCTCCAGCCTCTGGCACTTTGAGAAGGAGGTCGTTCTCGAGCCGATTCGGGGGGTGGGGCTGCTGTTTGTCCGCGCTGAGGACAGCATGATCCAGAAATTCATGTTTGATCAGCCGCTGCTTATCAATCCGGGGGTGCAGTTTGCGGTGCTGCCGTATGAGTGTCCGATTTCCTACCGGCTGTACTATCAGTCTCCCAAAATCATCACGCCGACCGCCAACATTCTGACCGGGCAGGGCTTTGTGCCCAACATCCACGTCAAGACCCTCTACACCGTCCTGTATCAGGAGAAGGACAAGCAGTTTCAGTTCAACGGGGAGGAGCACCCTTTCTGGGAACTGACCTATGTCAACAAAGGCAGCATGATCTGCGAGGTGGACGGGAAGACCTACCAGCTCGGACAGGGGCAGATTATCTTTTTCTCCCCGCATCAGTTCCACCTCCAGCGCAGCGACGGCAAGGCGCCGCTCTCCTTTCTGACCCTGACCTTCGACGGGGATCTGGACCGGGCGGACATGCTGGCCAACCGGGTCATTTACTGCGACGAAAACTGCCTGAACATTGTCCGTTCGATGATTCGGGAGGAAAAGGACGGACAGCCCTACGGCGACGACATGATTGCCTGCGAGCTGACCCGCCTGATTATCACCGTCGTGCGCAATACGCTTGCAAACGCGGTGGTAGTCAAGGTGCCGACCCGCCTGAAGGTCACGGTCGACAACAAGTATGTGGGGGAGTGCATCGACCTCATTCACTCCAACATCACCTCGACCATCACCCTTCCATGGCTGGCCAGGCAGCTCAATCTCAGCTCCTCCTATCTGTCCAGCCTGTTCAAGCAGAAGGTCGGCCGCAGCATCTCGGAGTATGTGCGGCTTGTGCGGCTGGAAAAGGTCAAGGAGATGATTGGGGAGGGGAAATACACCATTGCCCAGATTTCGCACATCATGGGCTACTGTTCGCCAACCTATCTGTCCACTGAATTCCGCCGGGAATTTGACATGTCACCAAAAGAATACGCCAAAATGCTGGAATAAGCGCGTGACCGCGGTGCAGTGCCGCCGCGGCAGCACTGCACCGTTCTGCCGCGCGAAAAAAACAAGGAATTTTATGAGACCGGTAGATTGGTTGTATGAGAAAGGAGAAGGTCTGAATGAAAGATAAGGTGTTAAGCAGAGAAGATGTGATGAAGATATTGGATAACCTGCTACCAAAAGGTGGTAAATGGCATCGATCATGTTAGCCCGTCGATAGAAAAAATGGCGCAAGATTATCTGGAAAAATATCATAATGCGCCGGAAGCAGCGGAAAAGATGATTTTTCATCAAATTGTAAAATGCACGACATCAGGATTTATTACAGGATTTGGAGGATTGATTACATTACCGGTTGCGATTCCTGCTAATATTGGGAGCGTGCTGTATGTACAAATGAGGATGATTGCCTGCACGGCGCACATCGCGGGGTACGATACCCGTAGTGATCAGGTGCAAACGCTGGTTTATGCTTGTTTGGCAGGTGTCGCGGTAAATCAACTCTTAAAGAAAACAGGTGTAATGTTTGGTGAAAAGCTGGCGCTAAACCTGATTAAAAAATCCCGGGAGAAGTGCTGATCAAGATCAATCAGCGTGTTGGCTTTCGTTTTCTGACAAAATTTGGTCAGAAGGGGCTGGTGAACCTGGGAAAACTTGTTCCGGGCGTAGGCGCTGTAATTGGCGGCGGACTGGATTTGGTTGAAACAAAGGTGATTGGCAACCGCGCATATCAGTGGTTTATCAACCAGGATTTATCTGTAGACAAGCATAATGAAAAATGCGCTGAGGAGCTTCAAACAGAGTAGATAAAAAATGCAGTAGAAATCTAAAACGCCCCCGGAACCGTACGGTTCCGGGGGCGTTTTCATGCAGCCGGGTCTGCAGCTCCGGCTGCGTTTTCCAAACAGCTTACTTGTTGGACAGGTTGACCAGGTGCTCGTACTTGTCGGCAGCGGTCTTTTCGGCGCTCGCAAACAGCTCGTTTGCACGGGCGGGGTTGGAGCGAGCCAGAGCGTTGTAGCGGACCTCATTCATGATGAAGTCTCTGTAAGCCATGGTCGGAGCCTTGCTGTCCAGATGGAAGGGATTCTTGCCCTCCTCGACCAGACGGGGATCGAACCGGAAGAGGTGCCAGTAGCCGGCATCCACAGCCTTCTTCTCCTCGTCCTGCGCGTGGATCATGCCGCCCTTGATGCCATGGTTGATGCAGGGGGCATAGGCGATGATGAGGGACGGGCCATGGTAGCTCTCGGCTTCCACGAAGGCCTTCAGGCACTGGTTGCGGTCGGCGCCCATGGAGACCTGCGCGACGTAAACGTAGCCGTAGCTCATGGCAATGGCAGCGAGGTCTTTCTGTTTGACCTCCTTGCCGGCGGCGGCAAACTGCGCGATCGCGCCGGTGGGGGTCGCCTTGGAGGACTGGCCGCCGGTGTTGGAGTACACCTCGGTGTCGAAGACGAGGATGTTCACATCCTGATGGGAAGCAATGACGTGGTCCAGACCGCCGAAGCCGATGTCATAGGCCCAGCCGTCGCCACCGAAGATCCAGATGGACTTCTTGGCGAGGTAGTCTTTGCTCTCCAGGATGGCCTTGGACTCTTCGCAGCCGTTGGCGGCATAGCCTTCCAGGACCTTCACCAGGGAAGCGGTGGCAGCGCGGTTGGCGGCGCCGTTGTCCATGGTGTTCAGGTAGTTTTCAAAGACGGCCTTGTCGTCGCCCTCCACCTTCTCAGCCAGAGCGGCGACCTTGCGGGCAGCGGCCTGACGGATGGTGTCCTGCGCCAGGAACATGCCGTAGCCGTACTCGGCGTTGTCCTCAAACAGGGAGTTCGCCCAAGCGGGACCGAAGCCGGCCTTGTTCACGGTGTAGGGGGTAGCGGGGGCGGAGCCGCCCCAGATGGAGGAGCAGCCGGTGGCGTTGGCGATGTACATCCGGTCGCCGTAGAGCTGGGTGACCAGTTTGGCATAAGGAGTTTCGCCGCAGCCGGCGCAGGCGCCGGAGAATTCGAGCAGGGGCTGGTTGAACTGAGAGCCCTTGACGGTGGTTTCTTTGAATTTCTCGTGGACCTCGGCCTTTTCAGGCAGATCGAAGAGGTAGTTGAAGGAAGCCTGCTGGTCCATCTGGCTTTCCAGGGACTGCATGGTCAGCGCCTTCTCGCCCTTCTTGCCGGGGCAGGAGGCGGCGCAGACGCCGCAGCCGGTGCAGTCGAGGACGGAGATGCCGACGGCAAACTTCATGCCGGGCATACCGGTCATCGGAGCGGTCTTGGTGCCGGCGGGAGCGTTGGCAGCCTCTTCCTCAGTCAGCGCGTAGAGGCGGACCACAGCGTGCGGGCAGACATAGGAGCAGAAGCCGCACTGGATGCAGTTATCAGGATTCCAGGTGGGGACATCCACCGCGATGCCGCGCTTTTCGTAAGCAGCGGTGCCCTGGGGCATGGTGCCGTCGGTGCGGTCGCCCATAAAGGTGGAAACCGGCAGGCGGTCACCCTTCTGATCGTTGACGGGGATAACCACGTCGTTGACGAAATCAACCAGGTCCTTGCGGGAGCCGGTGGCGACTTCGGGGGCGTGGGTGTCGGGGGCGTTCTTCCAGGATTCGGGAATCTGCACCTCATGGATGCCCTTGGCGCCGGCGTCGATGGCGTCGTGGTTCATCTTGACGATGGCCTCGCCCTTCTTGGAGTAGGAGGCGGTGGCGGCGTCCTTCATGTACCGGATGGCATCCTCTTCGGGGAGGATCTTGGCCAGCTTGAAGAAAGCGGACTGGAGGACGGTGTTGATGCGGCCGCCCAGACCGATCTCCTTGCCGATCTTGATGCCGTCGATGGTGTAGAACTTAATGCCGTTGTTGGCGATCAGGCGTTTCACATGGCCGGGCAGATGCTCTTCGAGCTCCTCGTCGGTCCACTGGCAGTTGAGCAGGAAGGTGCCGCCCTTCTTGACATCGTCCACGATGGGGAACTTGGAGATGTAAGCGGGGTTGTGGCAGGCGACGAAATCCGCCTGGTTGATGTAGTAGGTGGATTTGATCTTGGACTTGCCGAAACGCAGGTGGGAGATGGTGACGCCGCCGGACTTCTTGGAGTCATAGGCGAAGTAGGCCTGCGCGTTCATGTCGGTGTGGTCGCCGATGATCTTGATGGAGTTCTTGTTCGCGCCGACGGTGCCGTCAGAGCCGAGACCCCAGAACTTGCAGGAGATGATGTCCTTCGGGGTAGTGTCGAGAACTTCGCCGGTGGGCAGGGACAGGTGGGTCACATCGTCCTCGATGCCGATGGTGAAGCGCTTCTTCTCGGTGTTCTCGTAGACCGCCTTGATCTGGGCAGGGGTGGTATCCTTGGAGCCCAGGCCGTAACGGCCGGTGTAAACGGGGACGTTGTGGAACTTGGAGTCCTTGAGGGCAGCCACGACGTCGAGGTAGAGGGGCTCGCCCAGGGAGCCGGGCTCTTTGGTGCGGTCGAGGACAGAGATCTGCTTGACCGTCTCGGGGATGGCGGCGATGAGGTGGGCCGCGGAGAAGGGCCGGTAGAGGCGGACCTTGACCAGGCCGTACTTGCCGCCGTTGGCGTTCAGGTAGTCGATGGTTTCCTCGATGGTGTCGCAGACGGAGCCCATGGCGATGATGACATGTTCCGCATCGGGAGCGCCGTAGTAGTTGAAGAGCTGGTAGTTGGTGCCGAGCTTGGCGTTGACCTTGCCCATGTACTCCTCAACGAGGGTGGGGACGGCGTCATAGTAGGTGTTGCAGGCTTCGCGGGCCTGGAAGAAGATGTCGGGGTTCTGGGCGCTGCCGCGCAGGACAGGGTGGTTGGGGTTCAGGGCGCGGCTGCGGAACGCCTTGATGGCGTCCATGTCGACGAGATCCTTCAGGTCCTCATAGTCCCAGACTTCGATCTTCTGCAGCTCGTGGGAGGTGCGGAAGCCGTCGAAGAAGTTTAAGAAGGGAACGCGGCCCTTGATGGCGGCGCAGTGGGCGACGGGGGTCAGGTCCATGACCTCCTGGGGGTTGCCCTCACAGAGCATCGCGAAACCGGTCTGGCGGCAGGCGTAGACGTCGGAGTGATCGCCGAAGATGGACAGAGCGTGGCTCGCCAGCGCGCGGGCGGAGACGTTGATGACGGCGGGCAGCAGCTCGCCGGCCATTTTGTACATATTCGGGATCATCAGCAGCAGGCCCTGGGAAGCGGTGAAGGTGGTGGTCAGCGCGCCGGCCGCCAGAGAGCCGTGCACAGTGCCGGCCGCACCGGCCTCAGACTGCATTTCCACAACGCGGACCTTTTCGCCAAAGATGTTCTCTTTGCCGTCGGCAGCCCATTTGTCGGTAACTTCCGCCATTACCGAAGAAGGGGTAATGGGGTAGATTGCAGCAACGTCAGTATAGGCATACGATACGTGTGCCGCGGCGTTGTTGCCGTCCATGGTTTTCATTTTTCTTGCCATGTTTTGATATCCTCCTTGAAAATTGATAAACAGCTGTCCGCAGGATAACGCAAACAGGCGAATAAAGGTCTGCTTCCCACAGGCCTTCGCAGTTCGGTTATTCTGACATCCGGACGGAGCCGACGCCGGCGGAACAAGGCTTCCGGCGGGCGTCGGGTACCGCAGCCATCTGTGTTCATTTTATCACGATTTCTAAAAAAAGTAAAGGGCAAAACCGGATTTTTGTCCCCGATTCCGCCCCGGATTTCCCGAATATTTTGTAAATAATTCATGC
>CALXIG010000120.1 GCA_944388305.1 uncultured Clostridia bacterium | reverse complement strand
AGGACCACTGGAATCCCACCGCCAGCATTTTCCCATACCGGGCGGCCGCCTCCTCCAGCTCGACGGCGTCGGCCATCTCCACCGTCAGCGGCTTTTCGCAGAGGACGTGGGAGCCGTGCGCCATCGCGCAGATGGCCTGCTCCTTGTGATACGGGATCGGGCAGGCCAGGATCGCGAGATCCGCGGCCTGTTCCGCGTAAAAGTCCTCCATCGTCCGGTAAAACGGGATCTTTTCCTCGCGCACCCAGTCGTACGCCACCGTCTCCGCCGTCACAAACGGGTCGACAATGCCGCAGAGTACAAACCGCGACCGGTCCACCTGGGTGGAGAACAAATGCAAATAATGTCCGCCATATCCGGCGCCGCCGGAAAGCACAATCCGCACCTTTTTCATCTGACAACTCCTCACATTCTTTTCATAAATAACAAAATACAGCCTCTAGAAGCCGCCCATGGCGACAGCCAGCGCAGCTGCGTTGCCAAGGTCCTCCCCCAGGCCGGCGGGAAGAATCCGCACAGCCGCCAGCGGCTGCGGCAGCGCCTCCGTCCGGAGCATTTCGTTCATCGAAGGCTCGATGAACGCCCGGCAGCGGGCGTAGATGCTCCCGATGACGATCACCTCCGGATTGAGCAGGTCGATCAGCACTGCAAGCCCCCGTCCGAGGTTCTCTCCGACCTCCCGAAAGACAGCCAGCGCCTCCGGATCCCCCGCAGCCGCCCGGCCGGCCAGCTCCTTCGCGCTGCCCAGCCCGTACTGGGCGATTCCTCCGCCGCTGCAGCAGCCCTCGAAGGACCCCGCCTTGCCGTAGCCGGTATGTCCGGCCGGCCGGAGCCGGATGTGCCCCGCCTCGCCCGCCATGCCGCAGGCGCCGGTATAGAGCCGCCCGTTTAAAATCAGGCCCGCCCCCAGTCCGGTGCCGAAGGTGAGAAAAATCATATTTTCCACGCCCACGCCCGCACCGTACTTCCACTCAGCCACCGCACAGGCATCCGCGTCGTTGCACAGGCGGACAGGAACTCCAAACCGTTCCGAAAGCCGCCGGACAATGGGGACGCGGTCCCATCCGGGGAGGTTGGGCGGGGAGAGAATCTCGCCGGTCCGGCTGTCGAGCGGTCCGCCGCAGCTGACGCCGATCGCGCGCACGCCGCACGCCGCCGGAATCGCGCAGGCAATTTCCGCCTCGATCCGGCGAAGGGCCTGCTCGGGTCCCAGTTCCGTCCGGGTGGGAAAGGAGACCCGAAAACAAAGGTGCAGCGGGTCCTCGCCCGCGCAGACCGCGCACTTGGTTCCTCCGATATCCACGCCGATATACGCCATCTCATCACCCGCCAAACGCTGTTTTTTCCAGTATCGCACATTTTTTCGCGGAAGTCAACAGCGTTTTCCGCAAAAATTGCAGAATCGCTCAATCTTTGCCGCCTCGCCTGAATTTTGAAATTTCCTTTGTATTTCCGCGCGGAATGTGCTATGATAGTAGTAAACAGAAAGGCAGGTTACATTATGCGTACAGAAGCTACCGAAACTCCCTCCTTCCTCACCGGAAAGCGGGTGCTGGTGACGGGCGGCGGCGGTTCCATCGGCTCGGAGCTCTGCCGCCAGGCGGCGGCGCAGCATCCTGCGGCCCTCGCCATTTTGGAAATCAGCGAAAACAGCGCCTGGGACATTCAGCAGGAGCTGTGGCGGCAATACGGCAGCACCCTCCCCTTTCGGATAGAAATCGGTTCCATCCGGGACGCCGCCCGCCTGCACCAGCTCATGCGGGATCTCCGTCCCGATCTGGTTCTCCACGCGGCGGCGCACAAGCATCTGCCGATCCTGGAGCACAATCCCCAGGAGGCGGTGAAGAACAACGTCTTCGGCACCTGGAATACGCTGAAGGCGGCGGAGGAAGCCGGCGTCTCCCGATTTGTCGTCATTTCCTCGGACAAGGCGGTTCATCCGGCCAGCGTTCTGGGCGCGACCAAACGGCTGACCGAGCGGATGGTGGAGGTGCCGCACGGCAAAATGGTCTGCTCCGCCGTTCGATTCGGCAATGTCATCGACTCGGCGGGGTCGGTTATGCCGCTCTTCCGGCAGCAGATCGCAGCCGGCGGCCCGGTCACCGTCACCGACCGGCGGATGACCCGTTACTTCATGTCCATCCCCGACGCAGCCGCGCTGGTGCTGGAGGCGGCCCGCATCACCGAAGGCGGGGAAATTTTCGTCCTCGACATGGGAAAGCCGCTCTCCATCCTGGCTCTCGCGGAGCACATGATCCGCGAGGCGGGACTGACGCCCTGGACCGAAATTCCCATCGTCTTCACCGGACTGCGGCCAGGTGAAAAGCTGACCGAAGAACTGCTGACCAGCGAGGAGGAGCTGACCGCCACCCGCACCGGCGGCATCCTCCGCACACAGCCCGCTGCGCCGGACCCGGCCGGGCTGGAGCGCGCGCTCGCCCTCCTCGCTCATTCCATCGAGGGCTCGCCCGACGGCGTGCGGGAAGCGCTCAAGGCGGCGGTCCCGGAATACCGCCCTGTCCGCTGACACAGAAATCTCCCCCGTGAACTGCATCACGGGGGAGATTTTTTCGGAATGGAACGTCAGCCGGGCCGTCAGCCTTTGACCGCCCCGATCATAACGCCCTTGACAAAGTACTTCTGCAAAAACGGGTAGATGCACAGAACCGGCACCGTTGTCACGATAATGGCCGCGTATTTGATCGTCTCAGCGTAGCTGTCGTACTGGTCGCCCACCGACTCGCCGCTGCCGAGCACATCGGTGTTGGCGATGAGCAGCGCCCGCAGGACGTTCTGAATGGGCAGGAGGTTGTTGTCGGTGATGTAGATGGAGGCCGTAAACCAGTTGTTCCAGTGCCCGACCCCGTAGTAGAGCAGCAGCACCGCCATGGTGGGCATGATGAGCGGCGCGACGATGCGGAAGAGGATGATGACATCGTTTGCCCCGTCGATGTAGGCCGATTCGGTCAGGCCCTCGGGGATGGCCTCGATGGCCGTCTTGCAGATGATGGCGTTGTAAAGCGACAGCGCCCCCGGGATAACCAGCGCCCAGATATTGTTGAAAAGCCCGAGCGACCGCTGGTTTAAGTAGGCCGGGATAAGCCCCCCTGAAAAGAACATGGTGAACATCATGAAGACGACAATGTACTTTTTGAAGAGCATCTTCTTTGCCGCCATGAAATAGCCGCAGAAAAGGGTCATGACGATGTTGAGGGGCAGCGAGAGCACGAGGATCAGCAGGATGTTGCGGTACCCGCTCAGGATCAGCGGGTGTTCAAAGGTCATCCGGTACGCCCCGAAGGTCAGCCCGTGCGGCCGGAACAGGACGCCGGGATGCGCCACCAGATAGGTGTTGTCGCTCACGGAGGCGCAGAGCACGTAGTACATCGGGTAAAGGGTTACAAAGACCAATGCCAGCATCAGCAGGGTATTCACAATGTCAAACGCCCAGTCCCCCGCGGTTTTTTTGTGGATGTACAAGCTTTCTCCCCCCTAGAACAGGCTCGTTTCGCTGACCCTGCGGCTGATCGCGTTGGTGAGGGCCAGGAAACAGATGTTGACAACCGAGTTGAACAGCCCCACGGCCGTCGAATAGCTGTAGTTCGCCTCGATGATGCCCTTGCGGTAGACATAGGTCGAGATGACGTCCGCCACCTCGTAGGTCAGCGGCTGGTAGAGCAGCAGGATCTTTTCATATCCGACGCTTAAAATGCCGCCCATCCGCAGGATGAAGAGGATGGTGATGGTCGGCGCAAGCCCCGGCAGGGTGATGGATATCATCTGCCGGAACCGCCCCGCTCCGTCGATCCGCGCCGCCTCGTACTGCTGCTGGTCGATGCCCGAAAGTGCCGCCAGATAGATGATGGAATCCCACCCGATCGATTGCCAGATCCCCGACCCGACATAGATCGCGTAAAAATTGTCCTTGACCGACAGCAGGTTCTCCCGCGCGCCGCCAAACGCCGCAATGAGGTCGTTGAAAACCCCGTCGGTCTGGCAGAACGCCTTTAAAAGCCCGCACATGACGACGACCGAGATGAAATAGGGCATGTAGGAAACGGTCTGCACCGTCCGCTTGAACCAGCTGCACCGGATCTCGTTTAACAGCAGCGCCAGCAGGATGGGGGCCGGGAAACCGAACAGGATGCTCAGGCCGCTGATGGAAAAGGTGTTGCGGAGCAGCCGCCAGAAATAGACATCCTTGAAAAACAGCGCAAACTGCTCGAACCCGACCCAGGGGCTGCCCCAGATGCCCAGGGTGGGGCGGTAGCGCTTGAAGGCGATGATGATGCCGTACATCGGCTTGTAGGCAAACAGGATAAAGTAAACGACGACCGGCAAAATCATCAGATACTTCCACTTGTTCTGCTGGAAATCCCGGATCAGGATCTGCCCGACCGGCCGTTTTGCGGCTCTTTTTGGCATATTGATTCCCCTTTCAGTGTGGAAATACCGGGCGGCCCCGCAAAAGGAGCCTGCCCGGAATATTTTTCCACCGGAAATGTGCCGCCGGAAATGTTCCGGCTGTCAGCGCGCCAGGAAGCGGTCGTAGGCCGCCTGCCGGATCTCGAGGACGCGGGGCAGACCCATCCCGTTCAAAGTCTCGACAAAGCTGTCAAAGTTGTCGAGCGATTCCTCGCCGGTCAGGTACTTCAGAGCCATTTCGGAGGCGTAGGTGTTGATGGAGTTTTCAAGAGCGCTGAGCTCCGAACTTTCGTCCGTAGTCAGGCTGACGCCTGTTGGATACAAATGCTCGCTCGTTTCATTATCCTCTACCCAAAGATCAACGGCATTAACAGCAGCAGGTACATTCTTCTGCCGGACCATATTCTCTGCCTGTACAGCGAGACCCGTACCCGTTGTGCCAACATATTTCTGCAAGGCCATGCTGATGCCTTCAGGGTCGTCCGTAAGCAGTTCCGTAAAGGTAGGCACTCCGTCAATCACAGTATAGGTTTTCCCTTCAACGCCATAATTCCAATAGAGGTATCCTTCGTCCGTGTACCCGTAATCCAACCAACGGAGCACCAGCGGCAATTTCTCGTCGGGGCAGGCTGTCGTTACCGCCGCCGCATAGGGGGATACGGTATCCTCTGCCTGTACAAAACA
The DNA here is from genome assembly GCA_944388305.1 of uncultured Clostridia bacterium. Classification (GTDB taxonomy): domain Bacteria; phylum Bacillota; class Clostridia; order Oscillospirales; family Ruminococcaceae; genus Merdivicinus. The sequence goes on along the minus strand of CALXIG010000120.1, from coordinate 264 downwards.
GATACTGCCGTCTTCAGCGGGAACATAAGGGGCTCCTACCCATTCTGCGTCCGTCCCTTCCGCTTCCGCATCAAACACCCAGTTGCTGAGCTGGCTGATTGCCGTGCAGGAGACGCCGACTTTTCCGTTCAAAACCTTACTGCGGAGTCCGGAATCATCCAGTGTAACGGAATCGGTATCAATCAGGCCGTCCGCGTACCACTCATGCAGCTGTGCCATATAATTTTTCCACTCTTCCTGAGTCATTGCATATTGAACTTTTCC
>CALXIG010000119.1 GCA_944388305.1 uncultured Clostridia bacterium | reverse complement strand
CTGGCTCGCCGTCTCCGAGACCCGGCAGGAGGAGAGCCGCACCTCCGCCGCCATCATCACCCTGGCGGAGCTGGTCCGCACCTGCATGGAGCAGTCGGACAACTTCACCACTGTCGCGGAGGAGATCGCGCATGTCAAAAAGTACATGGAGATCGAGCGCCTCCGCTTCGGCGACGGAATCCAGTGCCGCTATGAGGTGGACGAGGCGGCGCTCCCGCTCAGGATCCTCCGCATCTCCCTTCAGCCGCTGGTGGAAAACGCCATTTCCCACGGCCTGAAGCCGCGCGGCTGCACCGGGCGCATCGAGGTCCGGGTCACAGCGGAGGGGGGGACGCTCCGCTGTTCGGTGGAGGATGACGGCGTGGGAATGCCGCCCGGCCGGATGCAGGAGCTTTTGCAGACCTGCAGGACGGAGTATGTCTACGCCAACCAGCACGTGGGTCTGGTGAATCTGAGCCAGCGGATCAAGCTCGTCTACGGGGAACAGTACGAGCTGACCCTCTGCGCGGGCCGCTGCGGGGGACTGCGGGTAGAATTTGTGATACCTCAGGTAAAATGAGGGCGACCCGGACAGCAAATATTTCAGAAATATGAATGAAAATCAGCATACCCAAACAGTTGAATAAAAGGGATTTGTGTTTGTGCAGTTTTACTGTATAATAAACACAAATCCTATTTTAATTCTCTGAAAGCGGGGCATGATCGTATGAAAGCCGCAGCGCACAAGCAGGGCTTCCTGCCGTACCTGAAGCAAAACTACTGGCTGTATGTCTTCCTGATTCCGGGACTTTTGTTTCTCCTGATTTTCAAATATGTTCCGATGGGCGGCGTCATCATTGCCTTTCAGGATTACAAGGTCACCCGCGGATTTCTGGGGAGCGACTGGGTTGGACTCGAGCACTTCCGGTATCTCTTCCAGTCCACCGATTTCTACCGCGTTCTGCGCAACTCCATTCTGATCAGCGTCTACCGCCTGGTCTGGGGATTTCCGGTGCCGATTCTGCTGGCCCTGATGCTCAACGAGATGCACTCGCAGAAGTACAAGCGGACGATGCAGACCATCCTCTACCTTCCGCACTTCATCTCCTGGGTCGTCGTGGTCGGCATGGTGACCAACCTGCTCTCCCCCTCGACCGGCATTGTCAACATCCTCATTGAAACCTTCGGAGGCACGCCGGTCTCCTTCCTGACCAGCCCCAAATATTTCCGCTCCATTCTGGTCGTCACCGATATCTGGAAAGGGGCAGGGTGGGGGACGATCGTCTACATGGCTGCGATGGCCGGCATCGACCCTTCCTACTATGAGGCGGCGATTATCGACGGAGCGTCCCGGTTACAGCGCATCTGGTACATCACCCTGCCGTGCATCGCGAGCACCATTGTCGTCATGCTCATCATGCGGACAGGCTCGATCCTCAACAACGGTTTTGAGCAGGTCTACCTGATGCAGAACGCCCTGGTCAGCGAGGTTGCCGAGATCTTCGAGACCTACACCTACCAGGTCGGCATCAAGGAGGGGCGTTTCAGCTTTGCGTCGGCGGTCGGCATCTTCCAGTCGGTGGTCGGATGTATCCTCCTGTTCATCACAAACTTTGCGGCCAAGCGGATTGGAGGCAGCGGATTATGGTAAGAGTGAAAAAAGCAAAGATCAAAACCGGCGCCAGCGACCGCCTGATCACCGCAGTGTTCTATGTGATCGTCACACTGGCGGCCATGACCATGCTCTACCCGGTTTTGAATGTCATCGCCGTCTCCATGTCCTCCTATAAGGCGTATTCCACCACGCCCTGGATGATTATCCCCTATGACTTCGATTTTTCCGCCTTTGAGGCTGTTTTCGGTTCCACCCTGCTGATGCGCAGCTATCTGAACACCGTCATCATCACGGTGGCCGGGACGCTGCTGACCCTCTTTTTCACCATTCTCACCGCCTATCCGCTCTCCCGTCCGGGACTGCGCGGCAAGCCTGTCTTCATGTCGCTGCTGATCTTCACCATGATGTTCAACGGCGGTACCATCCCGAATTTTCTCCTCATCCGCAACCTGGGGCTCTACAACACCCTGACCTCCCAGATTCTGCCCGGCGCCCTCAGCGCTTTCAACGCGATTCTCATGATTAACTTCTTCAAGAGTCTGCCCGCCTCTCTGCTGGAGGCGGCCAAGGTGGACGGTGCGAGCGAGCCGTATATCCTGACCCGCATTGTGATCCCGCTCTCCTCGGCCATTATCGCGACCATCTCCCTCTTCGCTGCGGTCGGCTACTGGAACAGCTATTTTTCCGCCATCCTTTACACCAGAAGCCAGGACAAATGGCCGGTTCAGCTGGTGCTGCGTGAAATCATTCTCGCCGCCAACACCGCCATGCTCAGCGCGGGCGGCAATATGGCCGAGCTGAATATGATGAGTATTCCGCTCGACTCGCTGCGGTACGCCTCCCTCATCGTTGTCATGCTGCCGATCATGTGCGTTTATCCCTTTTTGCAGAAGTATTTCGCCAAAGGCGTCATGCTCGGCGCGGTCAAGGAGTGAGCGTCTTTCATCCGTTTCTCATTTTAAGGAAGAGTCCTTAATC
>CALXIG010000118.1 GCA_944388305.1 uncultured Clostridia bacterium | reverse complement strand
CCTGTTCTTCCCCGTCGGCGCGGTAATAAAGCCGCTCGACCGATCCGTCCGTCCGCGTGTAGTCGATGACAAAGACCTGCCCGGTCTGGACGCGCATCGGATACTGGGAAACCGGCAGCCGGTCGATGGTCGTTTCGCAGTCCCGGAAATCCTCGTAGGCGTCTTTGAGCCGCCAGAATTCGCGGCAGCGGTATTCCGTTGAGTGTCCGCTCAGGTCCACCTTGCCGAAATATTCCGCCGTGTAGGACTTGCCGCCCACCTCAAGGGTATCCACCCGCTCCGACTGAAGGTCCCAAGTTTCCAGCCGGTCCCCATAGCGCTCCTCGATCTGGTTGGCCATGTTGGGAACCTTGCCGGTGTAGTTCATCGCGTCCGGGTCGGTGTGGGCCGCGCCATAGATGCCCATGACCGGCTCGCCGTCCAGCTCCTCATATTCCCGGATGAAATTTTCCGCCATCCTGTTTTCCCGGTACACCTCATCCCACTGCCGATAATACACGGCGCCCTGTTCGATCACTTCCTGCGCAAGGGCGTACTCCTCCGAACCTTCCATTCCGTTTTCTTCCAGATAGTCGAGGTACACGCCCCGGTCGTGTCGTATTGATGGCCAACGTCCGTCCCGTGGAAGACGGTTTCGGGGCATTCCTCCTTGATCCGCTTGTAAAACGACCGGACCAGGTCGGAGCCCATTGAAGTCCCCTTCCAGTCTGCGAACAGCTGGTCGAGAATTTCATCGCTGTCCGCGTCCATCCAGAGGTTCAGGAATTCCGCCGTATAATAAGGGCTCTCAATAAAGAGGTGGCGCATCCCCTCTTCATGGTAGAAGTTGCTCCACAGTGCGAATTCCTCTTCCAGGAAGGTTTCATCGGCGTGGCGCTCCCCGTAGAGAAAAATCTTCCCCGTAACGTCCTCCTCGGAGGATTTGAGGAAAAACACCGTCAGCGCCGCGCCGGCAGCCAGCAGGGCGGCCAAAACGCCGGCGGCAATTTTGACTGTCTTCCGCATAAGCCCGCTCCCTCATTCGTTTTCAAAGAGCGGGGTGCTGAAGTAGCGCTCCGCGGTGTCGGGGAGGATGGTGACGACCGTCTTGCCCGGCCCGAGCTTGCGGGCGAGCCGTTTGGCCGCCGCGACGTTGGTACCGCTCGAGATGCCGCACATCAGCCCCTCCAGCCGCGCCAGGTCTTTGGCGGTCGAGATGGCTTCCTCGTCTGAGATGATGCAGATCTCGCTGTAAATTTCGCGGTTCAAATTCTCCGGGATGAGGCCGTCGCCGATGCCCATCTGCAAATGGGTGCCGACGTTGCCGCCCGCCAGGATGGCGGCGTTCTCCGGTTCGACCGCCCAGATCTCGATCTGCGGGTTCTGGGCCTTCAAAACCTCCCCGATACCGGTGATGGTGCCGCCGGTGCCGACCCCGGAGCAGAAACCGTCGATGGGGCAGGCCGCCTGCTCGAGGATTTCCAGCGCCGTGTGGTAGCGGTGGACGGCAGGATTGGCGGGGTTTGCAAACTGTTGCGGAACGTAGACCTTCGGGTCTTCCGCGGCCATCCGCATGGCGGTGCGCAGGCACTCGTCGATGCATTCACCGATATTTCCGGCGTCGTGGATGAGGATGACCTCCGCGCCATAGTGGCGCACCAGCTTTCTCCGCTCCTCGCTGACCGAATCGGGCATGATGATGACGGTGCGGTAGCCGCGCACCGCCCCGATCAGGGCCAGACCGATCCCCTGGTTGCCGCTGGTCGGCTCGACGATGATGGAATCCGGGCCGATGAGCCCCGCCCGTTCCGCCTCCTCGATCATGTTGAAGGCGGTGCGGGTCTTGATGGAGCCGCCGACATTTAAGCCCTCATATTTGACCAGGATCCGGGCCGCGCCCTCCTCCGCCATCCGGTTCAGCTGGATGAGCGGCGTGTTCCCCATTGCTTCCAAAACATTTTGATACACCATAATGCCATGCCTCTTTCTGTGATGTCGCTGCCGGTCAGTTGAGCCGGTCGGTAAAAAGCTGCGCCCAGACGACAGTGCCGTCCGCCTGCTCGAAGGCCGCGCAGCCCATGTACTGATAATTAGGGTTCAAGATATTGTCCCGGTGGGAGTCCGAGTTCATCCAGGCCGCCGCGACCTCTTCCGCCGTCCGGTAATTGCTGGCGAGATTTTCCCCGGCAACCAGATTGCTCTGCCCGATGTCCTCGAGCACTGTGTGCCAGGGCCGCCCGTCAGGGCGGGTGTGGGAGAAAGTAACGGCTGCCTCTTCCGCCCGGATGGCGGCCGCCCGGTTCAGGGTGACGGAGGCGGAGAGGGCCGGGACGCCGGCTTCCGCCCGGTAGCGGTTGACCGCGGCCAGCAGAGCTGCGCTCACCGCATCCGCAGTGCGCAGAAGGCGGCCGTCCGCGCCGAAGGTGTAAATGACACCACCGATTTCCCGTTCACCGGTGACCATCGCGCCGCTGCCATTCAGATAGTAGGTCCCGTCGCTCAGCTCCAGCCAGCCTCTCTCCATCCGGCCGCTGCCGGCGAGGTAATACCACTGCCCGCCGTCATAGA
>CALXIG010000117.1 GCA_944388305.1 uncultured Clostridia bacterium | reverse complement strand
CCCATTGAGCCGGAAGACTGGCTGCCGCCCGAGGCGGAAAGCGCCCCTCCGGCGGAATCCGGGTCCTCTTCCGGCCAGGCACCGGCGTCTTCGATTCCGGAAGAATCGGACGCTTCCGTTCAGGAGGAATCCATGGAGCCGCTGTCTTCTGCCTCCGCGGCGGAAGAAGACAGCCCGGCCCCCTCCGCGCCGTCTGCGGGCAGCGCGCCGGAATCTTCCACGGAACCCTCCTCTCAGCTGCCGTCCGGCCCGCCGCCGGCAGAAGGCTCTTTCTCGACGGAAGAGCCGTCATCCGTTTCTTCTTCCGGCGTGCTGGAATCTTCCGCGGAATCCTCCTCTCAGCTGCCGTCCGGCCCGCCGCCGGCGGTTTCGCTGCCGGAAGAATCGGACGGTCCGCCCGCCGTCTCTCTCCCGCCGGTGGAGAGCTCCGCCTCTTCGAGCGCGCCGGAATCTTCCGGGGGGAGTTCCGCTCCCGCTTCCGGGGAGACACTGCGCGTCTCGATAAACGGTACCATCACCGAAGGGGATGCCTACGATCTGCTCTGTCAGATCGTCGAGGCGGAGATGGGCGGTACCTTCCACAGCGAGGCGCTCAAGGCGCAGGCGGTCGCCGCCTATTCCTACATCAAATATGAAAATGCCGCCGGACGCACACCCTCGCTGCCCGGGCGCACGCCCTCCCAGAAGACAAAGGACGCCGTTTCCGCGGTGCTGGGGGAGACGCTCACCTACGGCGGACGGGTCGCCTTCACCCCCTACCACGCCAGCTCCACCGGCTACACCAACCCGTCCTCCGAGGTCTGGGGTGGCAGCTACCCCTATCTTGTGCGGGTGAGCAGCAGGTACGACCCATCCGCGGGTTACAGGGATCAGAAGGTCGCAATGCAGGCCGCTTCCCTTCAGGACAAGCTGGAGCGCTATCTCGGCGCGGAGCTCTCCGACGATCCGGCGGATTGGAATCTCACGCTGGCCGTCAACGAAAGCGGCTATGTCTCCCGGGTGACGCTGACGGCGGCGGATGGCAGCAGCCTTTCCCTCACCGGACGGCAGATGCGGGAGAACGTCCTCGCCTACGGTATCCGCAGCCACGCCTTCACGGTGGAGGTCAGCGGGGATCAGGTGATTTTCATCACAAACGGATACGGGCACGGGGTCGGCATGAGCCAGACCGGCGCCAACGGCTACGCCGTCAACGACGGGTGGACCTACGCCCAGATCCTCAGCCACTACTATCCGGGAACCAGCCTCTCCTGAGGCACCGGAATGATCAAAAAAACGGGCCTGCGGGCCCGTTTTTTGCGGCTTCTCCGCCGTTCCCGCGGAAAATTTCATCGAACAAACAGCCGGATTTGTTCGGAATTGCTTGAAAATTCGGAAAAAGTGTGCTAGAATGAGTACGGATTCCTGCCCATGGCAATGATAATGAAAAAGAGGTGCAGCCATGCCAAGCGATGCGAAATTCAAGCTGGTGTCATCCTACCGTCCGACGGGCGATCAGCCGCAGGCGATCGATAAGCTGGCCGAGGGGATTCTCCGCGGCGACCGGGCCCAGACCCTGCTCGGCGTGACCGGTTCGGGCAAGACCTTCACGATGGCCAACGTCATCGCCCGGGTCAACAGGCCCACCCTTGTCCTCGCCCACAACAAGACCCTCGCCGCCCAGCTCTGCTCCGAGTTCCGGGAATTTTTTCCGGAAAATGCGGTGGAGTACTTTGTCTCCTATTACGACTACTACCAGCCCGAGGCGTACATCCCCGGGACGGACACCTATATTGAAAAGGACTCCTCCATCAACGACGAGATCGACAAGCTCCGCCACTCGGCCACCTGCGCTTTGGGCGAGCGCAGGGACGTCATCATCGTCGCCAGCGTCAGCTGCATCTACTCCCTCGGCGCGCCGGAGGATTACCGGAGCATGGTGATTTCGCTGCGCCCGGGAATGCAGATGGAGCGGGACGAGCTGCTCCGCAGGCTGGTGGACCGGCAGTATGACCGCAACGACATCAATTTTGTCCGCGGCAAGTTCCGCGTGCGGGGGGATGTGGTGGAGATCTTCCCCGCAGGCAGCAGCGACACCGCCGTTCGGGTGGAATTTTTCGGGGATGAGATCGACCGGCTCACCGAGATTAACCCCCTGACCGGCGAGGTCAAGGCGGTCATGATCCACGAGATGATTTACCCCGCTTCCCACTTCATCACACCGCCCGGCAAGCTCAAGGAGGCGCTGGAGGAGATTGAGGCGGAGCTTCAGGAGCGGATCCGGTATTTCAGGGACAACGACATGCTGCTCGAAGCCCAGCGCATCGAGCAGCGCACCCGCTACGACATGGAGATGCTCGAGGAGATCGGCTTCTGCAAGGGGATCGAGAACTATTCCCGCATCCTGGCCGGCCGCGCGCCGGGCAGCACGCCCTACACCCTCCTCGACCATTTTCCCGAGGACTATCTGATGATTGTGGACGAGTCCCACGTCACTATTCCACAGGTCCGGGGAATGTATTTCGGCGACCGCGGGCGCAAGCAGACCCTCGTCGACTACGGATTCCGCCTGCCTTCCGCTTTTGACAACCGCCCCCTCAACTTCGACGAATTTCAGAGCAAGATCCACCAGATCATCTATGTCTCCGCGACGCCCGCCCAGTTTGAGCGGGAGCAGAGCACCCAGGTGGCCGAGCAGGTCATCCGCCCCACCGGCCTGGTCGACCCCGAGGTCATCGTCAAGCCGGTGGAGGGGCAGATCGAGGACCTCCTGAGCGAGATCAACGGCCGGGTGGAGCACGGCGAGCGCACCCTCGTCACCACCCTCACCAAAAAGATGGCAGAGGACCTCACCGATTACCTCAAGGGCTTTGGTGTCAAAGTGCGGTACATGCACCACGACATCAACACGATGGAGCGGATGGAGATCATCCGCGACCTGCGGCTGGGAAAATTCGACGTGCTGGTCGGCATCAACCTCCTCCGGGAAGGGCTCGACATCCCCGAGGTGAGCCTCGTTGCCATCCTCGACGCGGACAAGGAGGGCTTCCTCCGCTCCGAGACCTCCCTCATCCAGACCATCGGCCGCGCCGCCCGCAACGCCGGCGGCCAGGTCATCATGTATGCCGACAGCGTCACCGACTCGATGGAGCGGGCCATCCGGGAGACCAACCGCCGCCGCGAGATCCAGATGGCCTACAATAAAGAACACGGCATCGTTCCCAAAACCATCGTCAAATCGGTAGCCGAGATCATCGAGATTTCGGCCAAGGATACCATCGACAAAAAGGGCAAGCGTCTCTCCGATATGGAGAAGCAAAAGCTCATCAGGGCCTACACCGCCGAGATGAAGGAGGCCGCCAAGCTCCTCGAGTTCGAGCAGGCCGCCTTTCTGCGGGATAAAATCAAAAAATTACAGGACGAACTCGACGGCAAGACAAAACCGAAAAAACGCCGCTGAACGCCGGGGAGGGGATTTTATGGAAGAAAGGACGGAGCTTTCCGCCCGGAACCGCGTCTACCGGGTGGGGAAAACCACCACCCGTCCGGCGGGGGAATGGTCGGGGAGCGTCCACCGCTTCCTTTCCTTTCTGGAGGGGAAGGGCCTGCGGGTTCCCCGTCCCATCGGCATCGCGGACGGGGCAGAGACGCTCGAATATATCGAGGGGGAATTTGTCCACCCGCACAAATGGACGGATGAGGCCCTCTTTGCAGTGGGGCAGATGACGGCCGCGCTGCACAGGGCGGGGGCGGAATTCCCCGCTGCGCCGGATGACCGGTGGAAGCCCTGGTGCCTGCGGGAAATCGGGAGCAGTCCGCGGGTGTACAGCCACGGGGACATCGCCCCCTGGAACATGGTGACCGAAAAGGGAATGCCCAGGGCCCTCATCGACTGGGAGTACGCCGGCCCCGTCGACCCGCTTGTCGAGCTGTCCCGGGTCTGCTGGCTCTTCCCGCAGCTGGTGGACGACGACCTTGCGGCTATTTACGGCCTGCCCTCCCCGGAAAAGCGGGCGGAACAGGTGCGGCTCATCTGCGAGGGCTATGGCCTGCCGCGGGAAGGGCGGCTTGGCTTAACCGGGCAGATTCTCGAAACCATCATCTGCGAGACCGCCCACGAGGCCATCGACCCGGGGCTGACCTTTGCAAGCGAAGGCCCTCTCTGGGGCTTCGCCTGGCGGACCCGGAGCCTGTACTGGGTCTGGCGGAACCGGAAGGTGCTGGAACAGGCAATGATGAAATGAGGAAAGGGAGTTGTGTGCATGGTAATTCGGATGCCGACCCACTGCGGGGACGACACGACCGCATCCTGTGTGGTGGCG
>CALXIG010000116.1 GCA_944388305.1 uncultured Clostridia bacterium | reverse complement strand
GCCGGGGGAAACCGTGAGTGTGCAAGCGGCCTCCGCGCCCGGCGCGCGTCGCTCGAAAAGATGGGAATGCCCGAGGTCGCGGATTTTCTGCGGGAGTTTGTTCCCGCCTTCTCCATGAGCCTGGACGAGCAGCAGGCGCTGCCCGATGGCGGAAATCCGGACTGAGGCGCAAATTTCCCCGGGCTTTTCCTTGCTTTTGCGGCCAAAATCAGGTATAATGATACCAGAACGATGAAGGGGGTCATTTTATGCGCGATTATCAGATCATCACCGATTCCACCTCGGATCTCGCCGTCTCCATTCTGGAGAAGACTGACATCCAGGTGATTCCGATGGAGTTTCACATCGACGGCCAGTCCTACCACAATTATCCCGACGAGCGGGAATACGATATGGGGAAGTTTTACGCCGCCCTGAAGGCGGGGAGTACGTCGACGACCTCTCAGATCAACCAGCAGACCTTTCAGGAGATTTTTGAGCCGGTTCTGCAGCAGGGAAAGGACATTCTCTATCTCGCCTTTTCTTCCGGGCTGAGCGGCACCTATCAAAGCTCCCTGCTGGCCGCGGAGGAATTGCGCGGCCGGTATCCCGAGGCAAAGATCGTCTGCGTCGACACGTTGGCCGCTTCGGCCGGCGAGGGTCTTCTCGTCTATACCGCCGCCCGCAAAAAGGCCGAGGGGATGGGGATCGACGAGCTGGCGCAGTGGGTGGAGGACAGCCGCCTGCACCTCTGCCACTGGTTCACGGTGGACGATCTCTTTCATCTCAAGCGCGGCGGGCGGGTCAGCCCGACGGTTGCTGTCATCGGCACCGCGCTGGGCATTAAGCCGGTCCTGCATGTCGACAACGAAGGCCATCTGATCCCGATGGAGAAGGTCCGCGGCCGGCGCCGCTCCCTTGACGCGCTGGTCGACCACATGGTTAAGACCTGCGACCCCAAAGAGGGTCAGACCATCTTTATCAGCCACGGCGGCGCAAAAGAGGACGCAGAATATGTCGGCAAACAGGTGCGCGCCCGGCTGAAGGTCAAAGAAGTCGTTTACAGCACCATCGGCCCGGTTATCGGCAGCCATTCCGGCCCGGGGACCATCGCGCTGTTTTTCTTCGGCACAGAACGATAGGAGGAGTTTGTCATGCGAATCGGAGTCTGCTCGGACATGCTGATGAAAAAGTACCGGGATGAGCGGGAGGCGGTCCGCCGCTATGCCGAACTGGGGATTAACGCCCTTGATTACAGCGGCTATCTCCACGACGGACCGGACAGTCTCTATCTGCGGGACGACTGGGAGGAGTATGCCCGTTCCCTGCGCGAGGCCGCGGACGAGTGCGGCATTGTCTTTTCCCAGGCGCACGCGCCGATGCTGTTTTACGGCGACGCGCCGGCGGTTTTCAAGCGGAAAATGGAGGTCACGCGGCGCTTTTTCCGGGTCTGCGAGATTTTGGGCGCCCCTTATCTCGTCATTCATCCCCGGATGTTCCCGGACGGCATTAACGGCCAGAAGGCGGAGGAATACCTCTCGCTGAACGTGGAATTTTACCGGGAGCTGCTGCCGCTTGCGGAAAAGCACCGCGTCTCGATCGCACTGGAAAACATGTTTGGCTGGGACCCCGTGGTCAAACGCCTGTGCCGGACCACCTTCTCGACAATGGAGGAGATGCTCGAGTGTGCGCGGCGGCTGGACAGCGAGTGGGTCTGCGTCTGTCTCGACACCGGGCATGCCAACATTCACCGGGAATCCCCCGCCATCGCGGCACGCAAGCTGGGCGGAATGCTCAAATGCCTGCACGTTCACGACAACTGGGCGGTCCAGGATGACCACCTTGTCTGCGGTTACGGCAACATTGACTGGGACGAGTTTCTGGAAACGCTCAAGGAGATCGGTTATGCGGGCGCGTTTTCCTCCGAGGCGTCCAATACCGCGGCGCTGCTGCCGCCGGAGGCAGCCGAGACCGCTGTGCGGCTGGTCGCCGAGGTATCCCGGGCGCTGCTCGCCCGGCATGGGATTCCGGTGGAAGCCTGAAAGAGCCCCGTTTCCGGCAAGATTCCGGGCCGTCGCGTGCGGCCCGTTTTTGCTGGTTTTTTCGACTTTTCGCAGAAAGGACGACCATATGGAACAGAAACCGCGAAGAAGTATCTGGCCCGCAGTGGAACGGGCCCTGGTGCTGATGTTATCCCTGCTCTTCCTGTTCACCGGCTGGCGCCTCTGCCGGTACCAGCCGACCGACGCCGTCGAGGAGGAGTGTGAGACCGCCACCGTCCTCGAGATTCTGGACCGCTATGAGGAGAGCGCTGTGGAGGGCTCTCTCACCCAGTACATCATCTTCAGCGCGCGGATGACCTCCGGCGAGCTGAAAGGGCAGATTGTCGAGATGCAGCAGACCATCGAGTCGATGATCCTCCCGAGGCCCGACCCCGTTGAGGAGGGAGACCGCATCCTCGTCATGGATGCCCATCAGATGGGACTCACGACCGACTACCAGTGGATTTACGGCGGGCAGAACCGCATCCCCGGTATGCTCTGGCTGGCCGGCGCGTTTCTGCTGCTGGTCGTTGTCATTGGCCGGTGGAAGGGCGTGGCGACGGTCATCGCACTGCTGACCACCTTCGCCGCCCTTTTCTGTATCTACATCCCCGCCATTTTGAACGGCCGAAATATCTATGCGGCGACGGTCATCATCAGCCTCTTTATCATCCTGTCCAGCCTCGCGCTGCTCAACGGCCTCAACCGCAAGACGCTCTGCGCCGTCGCCGGAAACTTCGGCGGGGTGATCGTGGCGGGCGGACTGGCGCTCATCGTCAACAGCGCCCTCAAAATCACCGGAATGCTGGATACCGACTACACCTTCCTCACCATGCTGAGCGGAGATGTCTCCATCGACCTGCGCGGAGTGGTCTGGGGCGGCATTCTGATCGGCTCTCTCGGGGCGATTATGGACGTCTCGATGTCCATCACCTCGGCCATGTACGAGCTTTCCTTTGAGGTGCGGCGCGGCGACGTCCGGCGGCTGATTGCGGCGGGTATGAACATCGGCCGGGACGCCATCGGCACGATGACCAACACCCTCATTCTCGCCTATATGGGCGGCTCGCTGGCGGTGGTGCTGCTCTTTACCGCCTATAACCGCAACCCGCTGATGATGCTCAACTTCGAGATGATTGTCGTCGAGGTGGTGCAGGCCATCGTCGGCAGCATCGGCATTCTGTTTTCGGTGCCGATCACCGTCCTGCTGGCCGCCGGACTGTTCCGGGGGAATGCGGGGCGGCAGGCGGCAAAACCATCCCCGGATCCCCTTCCGGAGGACTCATTACTCACAGATCGTATCACGGAGAAATAATTATGACTATGCTGGAATCCAAAGATCTGTACCTGACCCTCAAGGATCAGGTGCTGGAAAAGCGTTTTTCCCACATGAACCCCATGCAGCGGCAGGCCATTTTCCATACGGAAGGTCCGGTCCTGATCCTGGCGGGAGCGGGCAGCGGCAAGACGACCGTCATCATCAACCGCATCGCCTACATGATCCGCTTTGGCGATGCCAAGTCCTCGGACTGGATGCCCGAGGGGGTGGGGGAGGACCAGATCGCCGCACTGCACGCCTATCTCATGGGGGAAAACGTCCCCGATGAGATTTTAAGCGGCATCCTCGCGCACCGTCCGGTCCGCCCGTGGAACATCCTCGCCATCACCTTTACCAACAAGGCCGCCAACGAGATGAAGGACCGCCTCCAGCTCATGCTGGGGGAGGAGGCGCTCGACGTCGCGGCCTCGACCTTTCACTCCTGCTGCGTGCGCATCCTGCGGCGGGACATCGAGCGGCTCGGCTACGGCCGGAGCTTCACCATCTATGACGCGGACGACAGCCAGCGGCTTATCAAAGACTGCATGAACGAGCTGAATGTGAGCGACAAGCTCTTTAAGCCCAAGGCCATTCTGGGCGAGATCAGCCGGGCAAAGGACAGCATGACCGGCCCGCGTGACTATCTTCTCACCGTCGGCGACGATTACCGCAAACAGGAGATTGCCAAGGTCTACCAGCGCTACCAGTCCCGCCTTTTACAGGCGAACGCGCTCGATTTCGACGACATCATCTGCAAGACGGTCGAGCTGTTTGAACAGTGCCCCGACGTCCTCGAATATTACCAGAAGCGCTGGCGCTATATTCTCGTCGACGAGTACCAGGACACCAACCACGCGCAGTTCCGGCTGGTGAGCCTGCTGGCGCGCGGGCACAAAAACCTCTGCGTCGTAGGCGACGACGACCAGAGCATCTACAAATTCCGCGGCGCGACCATCGAGAACATCCTGAGCTTCGAGCAGCAGTTCCCCGGCACCGCCGTCATCCGCCTCGAGCAGAACTATCGCTCCACCCAGAACATCCTCGACGCCGCCAACGAGGTTATCCGCCACAACTTGGCCCGCAAGGGCAAAAAACTCTGGACCGAAAACGGCGCGGGGCAGAAGATCCAGCTGCGCAAGCTTTCCGACGAGCACGCTGAGGCGAAGTTTATCGCGGACACCGTCGAGGAGGACGTCTCGAAGGGGATGCGCTACGGGGATCACGCCGTTCTCTACCGCATGAACGCGCAGTCCGGCGTCATCGAGCAGTATTTTATCAAGGCGGGCATTCCCTACCGCCTGTTCGGCGGCACCAAGTTCTTCGAGCGCAAGGAGATCAAAGACCTCGTCGCCGATTTGAGCGTCAACAACAACCCGAGCGACATCATCCGGCTGCGGCGCATCATCAACGAGCCCAAGCGCTCCATCGGGGAGGCGACCATGCTCTCCGCCGAGGAGATCGCCGCCAAGAGCGGGCAGAGCGTCTTCGAGGTGCTCAAAAACGCCGGGTCCTACACCGTCCTCTCCCGCAAGGCGGGGGTGCTGATGGACTTTGCCCGGATGATCGAGGAACTGCGGGACGAGGCGCTCACCCAGCCGCTCGACATCCTGCTCGAGGACCTGCTCGACAGGACCGGCTACCGCGCCATGCTCGCCGCCCAGGGCGAAGAGGGGAAAAACCGGCTTGAAAATATCGGCGAGCTCAAGTCCACCCTGGTCAAGTACGAGCAGCAGAATCCGGAAGACGGCAGTCTGTCCGGTTTTCTGGAGGAAATCGCCCTCTACACTGACCTCGACAGTATGAACAACGCCGACGACGCCGTTGTGCTGATGACGATGCACAGCTCAAAAGGTCTCGAGTTTCCGGTCGTCTTTCTGCCGGGAATGGAGGACGGCATCTTCCCGTCGGTAAGAGTGCTCTACGACACCGCCGAGCTGGAGGAGGAGCGCCGCCTCGCCTATGTGGCCATCACCCGGGCGAAGCAGCGGCTCTACATCACCCATGCGGCGGCCCGGATGGTATTCGGCACCACCAACCGCAACCGTGTCTCCCGCTTTGTGGAGGAGATTCCGGATGAAAACCTCGAACGGGTGGACGACACCCTCACGCAGTACCGCGCCTTCGGCAGTGCGGCCCACCGCAAGGCGCCTCCGCCACCTCCCGCGCATCAGATCGCAGTGGCGGGTGCCTCCCGTCCCAAGGCCGCGCCCGCGGCTGCGGTCAGCTTTCGCGTGGGGGACCGGGTCCGGCACAAGGTGTTCGGGGAAGGAACGGTGCTGTCCATCACGCCGATGGGCAACGACAACCTCGTCGAGACCGCCTTTGACCGGGTCGGCACCAAGAAAATCATGGCAAATTTCGCAAAGCTGCAAAAAGTATGACAAAACCGCCTGTTCCCCATCCGGAAAAAGGGGAGCGGGCGGTTTTTATGCGCGGGTCAGATGACGAGGGTTCCGTTTTCGTCGATCATGAGGATGAGGATCTGCTCCTCCCGTCCGGTGTTGGCGTTGACGTAAACCAACAGCTCCTGCCCGTCGCCGGCCTTGCAGTGGAATTCGTAGCAGTAACGCTCCTGCCCGCCGTCCGACGGGATGACCGCGAGCCGGGAGCTTTCAACCGTAAGGGCCGGGCTGACCGACTCGCGCGCCTCTTTTTCAGTGAGCTGCGGACCGGCCAGGCCGCGCTCATAATTACTGATGAGGTAGGGGCGGGCGTCAAAGCTGAGAATGCCGCCGTCATCCATTGCAACGCTGACTTTGATCAGATCGGTGTAGAAGCGGACTCCGCCTTCGGTGTAAGCGAAGTTTGCGGTGAGAATGCCGCCGGCGATTTCGTAGTAGGTCAGCTCCATGTTGGGAATTTCCAGCCAGGCAAGGTAGTTTTCCGCCTTTTTGACCGCCTCCTCCGCCGTCAGAACCGGTTCGCCGGGAAGGCGCGGGTCGGTGAGGTAGCAGAGGTACCCGCCCTGCATGGTTACGGCAGCCGAGCGGTTTTCAAAGGAAAAGGTGTAGGAGGGCATATTGCTGTGCTCCTCCGACTCGTTGGACATGAGGCCGGAATCGACGTTAAAGGCCGCGGCAGCTTTCTCCCGCGCCTCAGCGAGGGTGATCTCCTCTGCATTTTCCAGACGGCGGGGTTCAATTTCCAGCAGATGGTCGGAGAAGGGCCCGTCGTAGATCAGGGTGGGGTAGGC
>CALXIG010000115.1 GCA_944388305.1 uncultured Clostridia bacterium | reverse complement strand
CATTCCAATGGCCGCTGGCCTGTATCCTTCCGAACGTAAAGGAGAAACAGTATGAAACGTAAAGTGATGCTTGTCGCAGTAGCGGTCATCCTTTGTTCCCTGGTTATCGCGGGCGGGACCCTCGCCTTTACCACCATCTCCGGCCGCAACACCAACCGGGTATCCACCGGGCAGATCGCCATCACCCTTTCCGAAGTGTATGAAAAGCAGGAGGGCCTCGCGCCCAACCCCAATAAACTGATCGAAAAAGAGGTCTGGGTCGAGTCCGGCGCGCAGTCGGGCGAAGCCTACGTCCGCATTCAGGCCGAAAAGGCGTGGAACAACACCGACGGCCGCGCGCTTTCGACCGACAACATCGTCCTCCACATCGACAAGGAGAACTGGTGGTATCTGGCCGGCTACTACTACTACCGCGCCCCGCTGGCGCCGGGCGAAAAAACCGCGCTGCTGATGGATGGCTTTTACTTCATGCCGCTGACCGAGGTCGGCTATGAGGGGACGCTCACCGACAACGACTACAAGGGGCTGGAGGCCGGCATTTCTGTCAAGGCTGAGGCGGTTCAGGCCGCGAACAACGCGGTCGAGGCGGTTTGGGGCGTCGTTTACGACGCGGAAACCCGGGAATTCGTCCCCACAGCTTCCGATGAAACCGAAAATCCCGCTCCGGAGACCCCGGACGATAACCAATAACCGTTACGGAGGTGACACCCATTGAAAAAGACATTCAGACGCATTCTGAGCGGCCTTGTCGCCGCGGCGCTCGGCCTGGCCGTTTTCGCGTTCCCGGCTGCGGCGGCAGACGAGACGGTCGGCATCACCTTCACGGCGGATCAGGAGATCGCGTTCGACGAGGACGACACCGACGGCCTGTTCCCGGCTTTCCAGGACCTGCTTCCCGGCGACGTCCGCGAGCAGGAGATTTACCTGCGCAACCGCTACCACAGCAGCATGGATCTGACGCTGCGCATCCTCCCTTCGGAGGAGGCGGTGGAGGAGGGCAAGGAGGCGCTCGTCCACGACCTTCTGTACGGCGTTGAGGAAGACGGCGTACATGCCGACCTGCTGCATTTGGAAATCTACAACGGGGACACCAGAATCTACGAGGGAACGGCGGGCGGTCCCGAGGAGGACGGCATTCCGCTCGGCTCCCTGCGGGTTGGCTTCGGTGCTCCGCTGCGGCTGGTGCTGATGGCTGACGGCGCGCGCATCGGCAACGAGTACCAGAATCTGATGGGCTACATCGACTGGGAGCTGACCGCGAGCTGGGACGATCCGTACATTCCCGGCCCCGGCCCCGACGGCGGCGATGACGATGACGACCCGGATGTTTCCGTCCCGGACGAGGATATCAGCGACCCGAGCACGCCGACTACCAGCGTGCCGGAGGAATCCAGCGGTCCGAGCACGCCCGGCGACGAGGAAATCGACGACACCGATACCCCTCTGGAGCCTTTCCCGGATCAGGAGCCGCTGCCTCAGACCGGCGACAAATTCCCGCTCTATCTCGCCATCGGCGGCGCGATTCTCTGTGCGGCGGTTGTGGCCGTTGTGCTGCTGACCGGCAAGAAGCGCAACCACGTCAAATAAGGACACAGGAGAAGGCAGAATGAGCAGATCCCGCAAAATCATCCTTGCCGCTGCCATCCTGGGGTTATTGGCCTGCGTGCTTTCCCTGGCGCTCTATTTTCGGAGCGCCGGCGAGGCACAGCGGGCCTTTGATCGTTTGGCGGAGAAACGGCCCATCCTCAATTCCGCCGGCTTTGAGGCACCGGAAGCGCCTGCGCCCGCACTCCTTGAGGAACCCGCGGAGGAGGAACGTCCTTTCAACCCCGACTGCATCGCCTGGGTCTCAATTCCGGATACGATGCTCAACTACCCGGTCATGCAGCGGCAGGGCAGCAACCAGTATTACCTCCGGCGCGATTTTTACGGGGAGTATTCCCAGAGCGGCACCCCCTTTCTCGATCTCGCGAGCGACCTCTCCGACCCGGAGAGCCCGCTTTACATTTTCGGGCACAATATGAAGAGCGGCACCATGTTCGCCGTTTTGCTGCGTTACCGCAGCGCGGATTTTCTGGCGGAACACCCGGTTGTGGAGCTGGAGACGGCGGAGGGAATGCGCCGCTATGAAATTTTCGCGGCCATCGAGACGGAGACCGGCGCCGACGAGCTGGGCATCTACGATTTCGCCGCGGACCCCGCGCGGGACATGCAGGCGTTCTGCGCTTTTTTGCAGGAAAAAGCCCTCTACAGCACCGGCGTGCAGCCGGAGGGACAGCTGCTGCTGCTTGTCACCTGCACCAACTCCTACGACGAGGCCGGGCGCTTTTTTGTGGCAGCTCACCGGATCGAATAGTGGGAAATTCCACCAAAAATACCGGCGGAAAATCGGGCGGATTCTCCGCAAACGGGGGCAAAAGCGGTTGACAAGCTTCCGATATGTGTGATATACTATTAAAGACGCATGTTCCAGGCTGAAGCGGATTCCCGCGCCTGGCGCAGCGAATTTAGAGAAAAGGCAGGTGCCTGCAAAATGTTTGCCATCATTGAAACCGGCGGAAAACAGTACCGCGTCCAGGCGGGCGACATCGTTTTCATTGAGAAGATCGAGGGTGAGGCGCAGTCCTCTGTGACCTTTGACAAGGTTGCTCTGGTCGGAGATGAAAACGGAACCAAAATCGGCGCTCCCTATGTGGACGGCGCGACTGTCACCGCGACTCTGCTCAAAACCGCCAAGGGCAAGAAGGTTACGGTCTGGACCTACAAACCCAAGAAGGGTTCTCAGCGCAAGATGGGCCACAGACAGCTCTACACTCAGGTGAGAATCGAAGCCATCAACGCGTAAGCCATGATTGAGGCCGCGTTTATCTGCGCGAACCGCCGGGTGGCCGGGTTTACCGTTTCGGGACACGCCGGCTATGCGGACAGCGGAAAGGACATTGTCTGTGCCGCTGTCTCCTCGGCAGTACAGTTGACCGCCAACGGGATTACCGAGATCCTGCATTTCCCTGCCGAGGTTTCGGCAAAGGGAGATGCGGTCAGCCTTCATACCAGCGGGGAACTGCCCGCGGGAGTTCAGGCCATGCTGGACGCCTTTCGGCTTCACATGGAACTCCTGAGGGAGGATTACCCCAAATTCATCCGAATTCGTTACCTGGAGGTGTAGATATGTTAAAGCTCAGCATGCAGTTCTTTGCTCATAAAAAAGGTGTTGGTTCCACCAAGAACGGCCGTGATTCCGAGTCCAAGCGCCTTGGCGCGAAACGGGCGGACGGCCAGAAGGTTCTCGCGGGCAACATCCTCGTCCGTCAGCGCGGCACGCACATCCATCCCGGTGAGAATGTGGGCATCGGCAGCGATGATACCCTGTTCGCTCTCATCGATGGCGTTGTGAAGTTCGAGCGCCTCGGTCGTGACCGCAAAAAAGTCAGCGTTTACGCTGCTCAATAAGTGGAGGAAAGAGGCCCCGAGCAGTCTGCTTGGGGCTTTTTTCTTTCTGTATAAGCGCCGGACAGGCGGCAGATACTAACTCGGGACCCCTTTATTTCGGGAGAAAGGCAGAGTAGCATGTTTGTAGATCGCGCCAGGATTAAAATCAAGGCCGGTGACGGAGGAAACGGCGCGGTTTCCTTCCACCGGGAAAAATACGTCGCAAACGGCGGCCCGGACGGCGGCGACGGCGGCCGCGGCGGAGACGTCGTTTTTGTCGCTGACCGCAGCATGGACACCCTGGTCAATTTCCGTTACCGCTATCAGTTTGAGGCGCAGAACGGCCAGCCCGGCGGAAGCCGGCGCTGTTCCGGCAAAAGCGGGGAGGATCTGGTGATTCACGTTCCCTATGGGACGATTGTGCGGGAGATGTCCTCCGGCCAGATTATGGCGGATATCTCGACCGATGAGCCGGTCATCCTCGCCCACGGCGGCCGCGGCGGCGCCGGAAACCAGCATTTCGCCACTTCGACCCGGCAGATTCCGCGCTTTTCCAAGCCCGGCCTGCCCGGCGAGTGCTTTGAGGTCACGCTGGAGCTGAAGCTGCTGGCTGACGTCGGCCTGGTCGGCTTTCCGAATGTTGGGAAATCGACCTTTATCTCGGTGGTCAGCGCCGCCCGCCCCAAGATCGCCAACTATCACTTCACCACCCTCCAGCCGGTGCTGGGCGTGGTCAGGGTGGATGAGGAAACCTCTTTTGTCATGGCCGATATTCCCGGCCTGGTCGAAGGCGCCAGCGAGGGCGTCGGACTGGGACACGACTTTCTGCGCCACGTCGAGCGCTGCCGCCTTGTCCTGCACCTGGTCGACGTCTCCGGCTCCGAGGGGCGCGATCCGATCGAGGATTTCGAGCTGATTAACCGCGAACTCGCGAATTTCAGCGCTGAACTCGCCTCCCAGCCGCAGATTGTTCTGGCCAACAAGTGCGACCTCGCCTCCGAGGAACAGATCGCCGCCTTCGAGACATATATTGAGAAGAAGGGCCTGCCTTTCTTCCGGGTCAGCGCCGCCACCACGCAGGGCACGCGGGAGGCCGTCCGGTACGCGGCCCGCCGCTTACAGGAGCTTCCGCCGGTTAAACGCTATCAGCCGGAGTTCGTGGCGCCCGACCCCAATGCGGCTCTCACCGACCGCAGCTTTACTGTCGAGGTGAAAAACGGTGTTTACTATGTCGACGCACCCTGGATGGAGCCGGTCTTTTCGGTGGTCAATCCGGACGACTATGAGTCGATGCAGTATTTCCAGCGGGTGCTGCGTTCCAGCGGCATTATTGACAAGCTCGAGGAGCTGGGCGTGCAGGAGGGCGACACTGTCGACCTGCTCGGTTTCCAGTTCGACTATATCCGATAAGGAGGGGCAGCGGATGAACCGTTCCGACGCAAAGCAGCTGAGCCCCCTGACCCTTGCCTTCCTGGGTGACGCGGTGTTTGAGCTGCGGGTGCGGGAAAAACTGGCAGGGCAGGGGAGTATGCCGGTTCAGCAGCTCCACAAAAAGGCGGTCGCCTATGTCTGCGCCCGGGCGCAGGCCAACGCGGTCGCCAATCTGGACGGCGTACTGACGGAAGAGGAGCTTTCGATCTTCAAGCGGGGACGCAACACCCACTCGCACGTCCCCAAAAACGCGCGGACCGCCGATTACCGCCTGGCGACGGGGCTGGAGGCGCTGTTTGGATTCCTGCACATCGCAGGAGAGTTTGACCGGGAGGCCGAACTGTTCGAATATATCTGGCAGGATTCTGCGGAAAATCAAATCTGAGAGGACGGGCCGCCGGCCCGGGGAGGGGTACATGAGAGGAAACCGTCGGATGATGGAGATTGCGGCAGACGCCGCGGTCGTGCTGCTCGGCACACTGGTGTATGCGTCGGGGCTGTATTTTTTCATTGAGCCGTGCAATATGGCGCCGGGCGGGGCGAGCGGCATTGCGCTGATCCTCTCCCACCTGACCAGCCTGCCGGTCGGCCTGCTGACGGCTGCGCTGAATGTCCCCATGTTCCTGGCCGGATACCGCTACATCGGCCGCGACTACATGTGGAAGACGCTGCTTTCGGTGGGCAGCTTCACCGTTTTTTACGACTGGATTCTTTCGCGCTTTCCGGTGTATGAAGGAGAGCCGCTCCTTTCCTGCCTCTTCGGCGGGGTGCTGTGGGGGCTCGGTATCGGTCTGGTCTTCATGCGGGCCGGCTCGACCGGGGGAACCGACATCATCAACAAGATCATCCACCAGAAAAAGCCGCACCTCCAGCTGGGAAAGGTGACCTTCGCGACCGACGCGGTCATTATCCTCGCTTCGGTTTTCGCCTTCGGCAGTCTGGAATCCGGGCTGTACGCCATCATTACGATCTTTGTATGTACGCAGATCATCGACGCGATGATCTATGGCGGCGACCGCGGCAAGCTGGTCTATGTCTTTTCACAGAAGACGCCGGAGATCTCCGCGCGGATTATGAAGGAGCTGGAGCGCGGCACCACCTTTCTGCGCGCGGAGGGCGGCTACACCGGCGCGGAGCAGCGGGTGCTCATGTGCGCGGTGCGCCGCAGCGAGTACTACGCCGTCAAGCGGCTGGTCCACGAGATTGACCCGGCGGCTTTCATGATCGCGGCGGACTCCTCAGAGGTCATGGGCGAAGGCTTTCTGCCGCTGGACGCCCACAAATAGGCGCAAAAAAGCCGGGACCGCGTCCCGGCAGGCGCCGTTACCGGCAGCTTTCCGCGCTGTGGCTGTCACTGGCGGAATCCTTGCAGTCCTGTGTGGAATTCCGGCAGTTCTGCGCGGTATTTTTGACGGAATTTTTCGCGTTTTGCATGTTTTTGCCGTTCTGCGCGGAATTTTGACTGTTTTTCATGAGAATTCTCCTTTCATCTACGGGCGTTCACTCCCCGCTTGATGGTAGTATGCGCCGCACCGCGGCGGATTATGCAAAGGTCAGGTGATTTTTTGCCGTTGCAATATTTTCTGGAGCGGGAACAGGCCCTGCTGGGGGAACGGTTTGCCGCTCTTCACACCCCTCCCGGCGGGCAGGCGGCCCGCGGGGTGACGGTTAACACCCTGCGCTGCACGCCGGAGCGCTTTGCGGCAGAGAGCCGCCTCCCGCTTGCGCCGTCCCCCTTCTGCGGGGAGGCGTTTCTGCTGGCTGAGGACGCCTGCCGGCCCGGACGCCATCCCTACCACCATGCCGGCGTATTTTATTCGCAGGAGCCCTCTGCGGCGGCCCCTGCGCCCCGTCTCGGCGTCCTGCCGGGGATGCGGGTGCTGGACCTCTGTGCCGCGCCGGGGGGCAAGAGCAGCCAGCTGGCCGCCTTCCTGGCGGGGGAGGGCCTGCTGGTCAGCAACGAATTTGCGGCGGCGCGCGCCCGCATCCTGGAGAGCAACCTTGAGCGGATGGGGGTGGTGAACGCCCTCATTCTGAACGAATCTCCCGAGCGGATTGCCCAGGCCCTCCCCGGCTATTTTGACCGGGTGCTGGTCGACGCGCCCTGCTCCGGCGAGGGAATGTTCCGCAAGGAACCGCAGGCCGCCGTTCAGCACAGCGAGGCGCTCGTCCGCCGGTGCGCGGCGCTGGGGGCGGAGATCCTCGACGCGGCGGCGGAGACACTGGCGCCGGGCGGCCTGCTCGTCTATTCGACCTGCACCTTCGCCCCGGAGGAGGACGAAGGGCAGGCGGCTTCCTTTCTCGCGCGGCATCCGGAGTTTACCCTTCTCGACTGGGGAGGGGAGTACGGCAGCCCCGGCGAGCCAAACCGCTGCGGCGGGCTCCCCATCGAGACGGACAAGCTGCGCCGCATCTGGCCCGCGCAGGGCGGGGAGGGGCACTTCATGGCGTGTTTCCGAAAGGCGGGCGCGCTGCTTCCGCGCCCGGAGAGTCTGCCCGTTTCCGCTTCCTGCCCCGCGTGGCCGCAGTTTGCCGCGGAATTTTTCCCGGCGCTGCGGGACCGGCCGGCTCTGATGCAGGGGGATCGGGTCTTTCTGCCGCCGCTGTGCCGCCTTCCCCGCGCGGCGCAGGGACTGCGGACAGTGCGCGCCGGCGTATTTGCCGGGACGATGAAAAAAGGGCGCTTCGAACCCGCGCACCATCTCTTCACGGCATTTGGCGCCCAATGCGCCAATGTGGAGCGTCTGACGCTCGGCGACCCGCGGGTTGAGCAGTACCTCCAGGGGCAGACAATCCGTCCGGAAACGGCGGTGGAGGGCTGGTGCGCTGTTCTGATCGACGGTTTTCCGCTCGGCGGCGGCAAGGTGAGCGGCGGAGTCCTCAAAAATCACTACCCCAAAGGGCTGCGCCTGCTGGGAAACCTTGCTTTTTAGACGGAATTGTGCTATAATATATTGTTGGTGTCGAAACGGAGGATTGCGATGGCCATTACTTACCGGGAAACCAGAGAATTCACTGCCGGCGAGATCAAACGGCTCTTTTTGTCCGTAAACTGGGAGTCGGGGCGCTATCCCGACCGCATTGTGCGGGGGCTGCGCAAATCCTCCGCTGTCATCAGCGCCTGGGATGGCGATAAGCTGGTCGGTCTGGTGCGCGGGCTGGACGATGGGGAAACCGTCGCCTTTCTGCACTACCTTCTGGTCGATCCGGCCTATCAGGGACAGCAGATCGGCCGCGCCCTGATGGAGCGGATCCTCGAGAAGTACCGGAACTTTCTTTACGTCAAAATCATGCCGTCTGATCCCAAAACCATCCCGTTTTACCGGAAGTTCGGCTTTGAGCAGTACGAGAATTACTGCGCGATGGAAATCAAGCGGCTGTGACAGGCGGCCGGATCACAAGTTGTCATTTTTTCCGCATGGAATTTTAGGAGGAGTATCATGTCTGGACATTCCAAATGGAACAACATCAAACGTAAAAAAGAGAAAACTGACGGCGCAAAGGCCAAAGTTTTCACCAAGATCGGCCGCGAGATCGCGGTGGCGGTCAAGAGCGGCGGCGGCGACCCCAACGTCAACGGCAAGCTGCGGGACCTGATCGCCAAGGCGAAAGCCAACAACGTCCCCAACGACAACATTGACCGCATCATCAAGAAGGCGATGGGTGACGGCGACAAGAACAACTATGAGACCATCACCTACGAGGGCTATGGCCCGAACGGCGTCGCGGTCATCGTCGAGTGCCTGACCGACAACCGCAACCGCACCGCAGGCGACGTCCGTCACGTCTTTGACAAATTCGGCGGCAACCTGGGCACCACCGGCTGCGTCTCCTTCGGCTTTAAGGAAAAGGGCGTCTTTGTCATCAACAACGAGGAGGGCGCCTACGACGAGGACAAGGTCATGGAGGACGTCATGGACGCCGGCGCCGAGGATTTCAGCATGGAGGACGACATGATCGAGATCACCTGCGCTCCCGCCGACTTCTCCGCCGTTCTCTCTGCGCTGGAGGGCAAGGGCTATGCCTTTGAAACCGCCGAGGTGCAGATGGTTCCGGACAACTATGTCAGCCTCAGCGACGAGGAAGCGCTTAAGAAGATGAACATCCTGCTTGAAAAGCTCGAAGATAACGACGACGTGCAGAACGTCTGGCACAACTGCGACAATCTGGACGACTATCAGGGCTGATCCCGGATCTGTCTGAAAACAGCGGCGCGGCGCCTGTCCCATTGCGGGGCGGACGCCGCGTTTTTGCGCTTATTTTCCCGCGCCGGGGACCTGCGCCGCCCCATGCCCCGGACAGAAAAGGAATTCCGGATAGGTGCGCAGCAGGAATTCCCTGCATCGTCTGGCCTCCGCGGGATCGCAGTCCACGCCGGTCATCAGAAAGGGCGCCAAGCGGTTGAATTCCTGCTGATCCCTGGAGAAGCCTTTGACATTTACATAGATGTCCCCGCTGAACAGCAGCTTCAGCTCCTCGCAGACAATCACCGTCTCACCCTTCACATGGCCGCCATTTCCTTCGTAGAAATCAAAGGTCCACCCGCCGAAGCGCTGCGAGCCAATTGGCGAGAGGAGGGCGGCGTCCCGCTTTTCCCCCACCACGCTGCACCGGTCCGGATCGGGCGGCGCGTAGCCTGAAATCACCTTGCTCAGGACGCAGTAGGGCGCGTGAAGCGGGTTCTGCTCCCGGAAATTGGGCCGCCCCGCTGCCTCCAGAGCGAAGTTGTCGCGGCAGCTTTGGCTCATGTAAACCCGGTCAAACAGGAAGAGAAGTCCGGCGTGGTCGACGTCCGCGTGGGTGAGAAAGGCGGTTTTCTTCCGCTCCGAAAAGCGGGGAATCAGCCGCTCCAGCAGCTCCAGCATCTCCTCACGGTAACAGGCGAAGCCGCAGTCGACAAAGAGAAGTCCGTCCCGGTGCTCCAGCACGCAGGTGTTGCTCCCGCAGGGCGGCTCGATCACGTGGAGGACGGCGCCGTCCGGCAGCGGAAAGGTGCGGACGTCCGGCCGAAAGGCGATCCCCTTCCGGTCGGTGACGAATTTCGCGAAGCGCCGGATATAGTCAAAAGTTTGCAACGGCGACTTTTTCTGCTCGTCCAGCAGCTGCATCAGCCGGTTTGCCTGAATCAGCACCGCGTTGGTCTGTTCCTGTGAAAGGCGTAGAATTTCCCGCATGGTGTTTGCAAAGGCGATGTAAAAGACTGTCCCGTCCAGCAGGCGGTCGGTGACCTCGTCGTTGAGGATGTGGATTTCGCAGACCCGGGAGATCTCTTCAATCAGACGGGTGATCTCCGCCGCGTTTTCCACCAGGATTCCCATCTTGAAATGCTGGTACGGCGTGCCGTTCTCCTGCGAGCTGATGTAGGAGATGTTTACCTGATGGCGGTTCAGAATCTCCAGGACGGGGGTGATGGCGCCGGGCCGGTCGGGCAGGGTGAGGACGATCATCAGGATGCGCCGGTCTGTCTCCCCGTCGGCGAGGTAGCCGCAGGCGGACAGCCGGCGGCCGATCTCCCCATGCTGCGCGGAACTGGCGGAGACCTCGATGAAGAGGGTGTGCGTGTCCACCGCCTTGTTGTAGTTGACCCGGACGATGTTGCCGCCGCAGGCGGAGATGATCCAGCTGGCGGTCAAAAAGGCGCCGGCCTTGTCCGGCATTCTGGTGATGTAGGTTTTTCGCATGAATTTCTTTCCTCGCTTTCGCGGCCTGAGGCGGCGCAGAACCATTTTTGCAGGAATCGCCTCATTAATTGAATAAAATCCTGCAATACTGTTGACAAATTGTTAAAAATATGGTATATCAAGAAGGGTCCCATTGAGAAAAAATCGAAAAGCGAGGCGTTGCGTTCATGAAATGGAACAAACAGACGGTGCAGGACTTTCTTCTCCTGAATCTGGGTACGATTCTGATCTGCCTGGGAGTTTATTTTTTCAAATTTCCCAACAACTTCTCCATCGGCGGGGTATCCGGCATGGCGGTTATTCTGGCGCGGTACACGACGGTGGTCTCGCAGGCGACCTTTATGACCATCATCAATATGGCGCTGCTGCTGCTGGGATTTCTGGTTTTCGGGCGCGGTTTTGGATTTAAAACCGCCTATTCGACGGTGCTGATGTCGCTTTTTACTCAGGCGCTGGAATGGCTGTATCCGATGGAAAAGCCGTTTACCAGCCAGCCGGTGCTGGAGCTGTTTTTCGCCATTCTACTGCCGGCGGTCGGTTCGGCGCTGCTGTTCAACATCGACGCTTCGAGCGGCGGAACGGACATCGTGGCGATGATTTTTCGAAAATACACCAGCCTGAATATCGGCCGGGCGCTGATGATTTCGGATCTGCTGATCACGCTGGCCGCCTGTGTGGCGTTCGGAATGGAGACCGGGCTGTTTTCCATCACCGGCCTGCTGGCCAAGTCGCTGGTTATCGACTATGTCATTGAGAGCATCAACATGTGCAAGTACTTCACCATTGTCTGTGAAAAACCCGAGGAGATCTGCCGGTACATTCAGCAGACCCTCGGGCACAGCGCGACCGTCGTCGAGGCGAAAGGTGCTTACAGCGGCCAGCAGAAGTATCTGATTCTCACCGTCATCCGGCGGTACGAGGCGGTGCAGCTGCGGCGCAGCGTCAAGACGATGGACCCGAAGGCGTTTATGATGATTACCAACACCAGCGAGATCATCGGCAAGGGTTTCCGCGGCGTCAACTGACGGTTCAGCGCCTGCGCCTCCTTCTCCGCAGCAGGAGGGCGATGGCGCAGGCTGCGGCAACCGCCAGAGCAGCGGAGATTCCCGCCGCGAGCGGAGAAACCGGCTCCTCCGCGCCGGCTGCGCCGTCCGGTGTTTCGGAGCGGGAAGGCTCTGTCTCCGCGGGAGGGGGGGATTCCGTCCCGTCTCCGGCGGGCTGAGAGGACGCTTCGGACTCCGCGAGCGGCGTGCGCAGCACAAAGATGTTGCGGTTATTTTTGGCCGCTGCAAGCGCGAGGACTGCTGCGGCTGTCGCACTCTCGTCGGCCGGTTCGCCCGGCTCCGGGCAGAAACCGCCGTTTTGCGTCTGGTAGGAGAGCAGCGCCTCCAGCAGGCTGTTTCCCGCGGAAGAATCCGGGTCCGCGACCGGTACGTTCATGGCGCAGAGGGCGGCAATGGCAAAACTGGTATTCAAGGCAGCCGAGGCTGTCTCTTCCCCCGGCATGGAGCCGTCCTCCAGCTGTACGCCGGCGAGATAGGCGCGGGCGCGTTCCGACGCGGCGTCCACCTCGCCGGACTGACGGTAGCGGGAGAGGGCGACGAGGGAGGCGGCGGTCAGAAACGGGCTGCTCGATCCGCCTGTCTCCGCGGAAAAGCCGCCGTCCGCATTTTGGGCCGCGAGCAGAATCTCCAGGAGGGATTCGCGGGTGTTGATCCCGTCCTCCGGGAGGGGGTAGGCGTTGGAGTCTGCGGCGATGAGGGCGCAGGCGGCCGCCAGCGTCCCCTCTCCGGCGAGGCCGGGATAGGCGGAGAGGTCAGCCAGCAGGTCCTTCCCCTGCATGTTGGTCGCGGAGATACCGCAAAAGGTCGCGGAAAGGATCAGCAGCGCCAGGTCCACCGCATCTTCGCGGGACGCCGCCTCCGCCGCTTCCATCAGTTTTTCGATGCTCTGATACTCCACCGAAATTCCGGCCGCCCCCAGGCTGACCAGGGTGGCGCTGTGGCGAAAGTTGTTTTTCAGCCAGGCTCCCGCCTGGATCAGGGCCTCTGCGTACCGTTCGTTCCACTGCGTGGCGGTGGAAGCTGCCGCAACCTCGTGGGACGGCTGCCGGGAGGCGTTTTCCGCGGCCTCAAAACGCCAGCAGACCTCGTCGCCGTCATTCAAAACGGGGAGAGAGCCGCGTTCGATGAGCGTCTCGTTGATAAACAGATCCCATCCGTCCGTTCCGGAGAGAAGCCGCTCTTCGCCGCCCTCCTCCAGTCCAATGGAAAGCAGGGTACCGCCCACCAGGACAAAGCTTTCCAGGTAGGCGAAGTTTCGCAGTCTGACAAGAAGCCCGGCCGCGGTGGTGCCGGCGGGGCAGGAGAGCTGAAGCGGCGGGATCACGCCGGTCCCGGAGCCTTCCTCCTCCATGCGGACAGTGACGCGGATGGAGGAGGGGGAGGATTCCGGCGTTTCTGCGGAAATTTCCCCGGAGATTTCCGCAGAAGTTTCCGCTGCGCCGGAGAACGCCGGTGCATCCTCTGCCCGGACAGGCGGCGCGCAGGACGGCGCCAGCAGGACGCAGGCGGTCAATGCGGCGATCCGCCGCAGAAAACGATTCACACAATCCCTCATTTCAGTCGGGAAAACAGGGAGTCCGCGGGAATTCCGCGGACGGTATCCAGAAATTCTTCACTGTCTTTAGTATAACGGATTTCCGGCGGCATTTCCAGCGCGCCGGAAAATTTTTGTCGAATTGCTGTATCGGGCGGACGTTTTTTGCCGTTTTGAACAAGACCGAGGGAAGGGCAGGCGCCGTTTTTCCGACTGGAAAAATTACAGGGAGGCGAAGCGGGGGTCTGCTTTTCTGACCAGCTCCGAATAGGCGGCGCGCAGCTTCCGAAAGGCGCTTTCCACCTCCGGAGGAATGTCCACATGGGCGATGAAATCCTTTCCTCTGGGACCGTAGCCGTTTTCGTCGTCGGTCAGTCTCGGAATCTCCCCCAGCAGGAGACTGATGTACCGTTCCATCTCCCACATTCCCCAGATGGGGCGTTCGTAGGCGAGGGCGCCGTCTTTGACAGCAACCTTCGCGGAATATACCGCGTAATTGATAATCTGCACCCGGTCCCCCGTATACTTTTTCAGCCCCGCCTCCATCCGGCGCTGCATTGCCGCGTCCTGGGAGAGGATGATGCTCCGGAAGGAAACGCCGCGCTCCCGCAGCAGCTCCAGGAGACAGGTGATGTTGTTGCCGCAGTTTGTGGAGCGGCATTCCAGCAGATCCGGCTCCAGTCCGTATTGGCACTTCAGATAGTTCGCAAAAATCTGCGCTTCCGGCAGGTTTTCCGTCTCCATGTCCGGAAACGCCTGGTGCATCCTGCGCCGCAGCGTTTCGGTCGTATGTCCCACCCCGCCAACAATGCAGTAAGTCCTGGCGGCGCCGCTGCGCATGGCCTCTGCCAGCACATCTCCGCCGCAGAGAATGCTGCCGCCGAAGAGAACCATGACGTCTGCCTGCGCGACTCCGCAGTGTTTTTGCAGAGATCCGGCGGTCAGAGCGGGAACATCCCGCTTGCCGCAGAATTCTCCCAACAGGTTGATGCTGTCTGCGATTGCCTTCATTGCGGGTCCCCCTTTTGGTGCGAGCGGGTCCTGCCGCTCTTATGCTTCATCATAGCACATGTTCCGGCTTTTTTCCAGCAGCATTTTTGAATTTTTGCGAAACGGGCAGGGCGTCCGCGATTCAGCGTCAAAAATCCCCCCTTGTATCAGTCCGCCGCACCGGCTGACAAGGGGGGATGACATATTGAGAGCGGAATTTTCCGCCTACTTCAGATTCCGCTTCATGACAGCGGCGATCTCGTCCGCCTTTTGCTGCATCAGGGCGAGGTCCTGCCCTTCGATCATGATCCGCACCATTGCCTCGGTGCCGGAGGGGCGGATCAGGACCCGCCCGCTGTCTTCAAAGAGGCGCTCCGTGCGGCGGATGGTTTCCATGATTTCCGCGTCGTCGATGTAGTCATACTTGCGTTCGTTTTCAACCGGCACGTTGACGACCACCTGCGGCAGCACCGTCATGACCTTCGCAAGCTCCGAAAGCTTTTTGCCGGTGTGTTTCATGACCGACAGCAGCTGGAGGGCGGTAATCAGGCCGTCACCGGTTGTGTTGTGTTCCAGGAAGATGACATGGCCCGACTGTTCGCCGCCCAGGCAGTCCCCCTCCTCCAGCATTTTTTCGAGGACATAGCGGTCGCCGACCTTGGTGCGGGGCACCCGGATGCCCGCGCGCTCGGCCATCTGGAAGAAGCCGAGGTTGCTCATCACCGTCGCGACGATGGCGTTATTTTTCAATTTGCCCTGCGACTGGAGGTAGGTGCCGCAGATGGCCATGATCTGGTCCCCGTTGACGACGGCGCCGGTCTCATCCACCGCGAGGAGGCGGTCGGCATCCCCGTCAAAGGCCAGGCCGACGTCCGCGCCGCTTTCCAACGTCACCCGCTGAATGTCCTCCATGTGGGTCGAGCCGCAGCCCGCGTTGATATTGAGGCCGTCCGGCTCGTTGTGGGTGACGGTGAGGGCGACGCCGAGCTTGCGCAGGGCGGAGGGAGCGGTCAGAGAAGCTGAACCGTTCGCGCAGTCGATGGCGGCCCGGATGCCGTCCAGCCGGGTGTCGATGGTGGTGAGAATGTAGCTGATGTAATCCTCCACGGCGGTGGTGACCGGCTCCACCGTGCCGACGCCCGCTCCGTTCGGGAGGTCCATGGTGTGCAGCGCGCCGCGCACCATCGCCTCGATGCGGTCCCCCAGCGCGTCGTCGACCTTGTATCCCTCCGCGTTAAAGAACTTGATGCCGTTATACTCCATCGGGTTGTGGGAGGCGGAAATCATGGCGGCGGCGTCCGCGCGGTACTCGCGGGTGAGCCAGGCGAGGGCCGGCGTGGGGATCACCCCGACCGGAATGGCCACAGCGCCCGCCGCGCAGAAGCCCGCGGTCAGCGCAGCCTGCACCATGTCGCCCGAGATGCGGGTGTCCCGTCCGACCAGAATGCGCGGCTTGCGCAGTCCATCCGCCTCCTGGCGGGCCGACGTCAGCACCATCGCAGCCGCGCGGCCGATATCAAAGCACATCTGCGCGGTGAGTTCGGTGCCGGCGATTCCCCGCACCCCGTCTGTTCCAAATAATCTTGCCATAAAAACCGTCCTTTCGCCGCCGCCGCTCCCCGAGCTGCCGCCGGTTGTCGTTTCATTCGGGGGCGCGGAGCACTCTCCGCCGCCCACAACCGTTATTGTACCACATCTCCCGGAAAAAATCAAACATTATTTGACGAACGAGATAAATTTTTTGAAGTTTTTTTGATTCAAAAATCTTGACAAACAAATAAATTTGTGCTTATCCTCACCGCAGAGCCTCCACCGGCCGAAGGAGAGAGGCCTTGTGCGCGGGGTAGGCGCCGAAGACTGCCCCAATCGCCAGCGCGCTCAGCAGGCAGACCGCGATCAGCTCCGGCTGCAGGCGGTACTCCGCGCCGAGCAGCAGGCTGCCTGCCCAGCAGACCGCGATGCCCGCCGTGATGCCCGCCGCGCTTCCCACGATCGAGAGAAAGGAGGCTTCGAGGAGAAATTCCGCGACGATGGTTCCGGACGGCGCGCCCATGCTTTTTTTGATGCCGATTTCCCGCGTCCTTTCCCCGACTGAGGAGAGCATTGCCGTCATGACCGAAAGCCCCGCGACCACCAGACTGATGCCCGCGATAACTGACAGAATGGCGGTCACCATGTCCAGCAGGTTTTCCAGCGCGCC
>CALXIG010000114.1 GCA_944388305.1 uncultured Clostridia bacterium | reverse complement strand
GCGTTGATGCGGCCCTCGTCTCCCAGTCCGAGGATGTCCTGCGCCGGGACGATGGCCAGCGCTGCCTCGTGCGCGAAGGCGTAACGGATAAACCGCTGAACCACCGTGCCGGCCCGGCAACCCGCCTGCCGCAGGCTCCAGCGCGCGCCGAGCCGCTTTGCGGGCGAAAGGGAGCGGTACCACCCCAGCATGGTCTGGTTGTCGTGGGTGCCGGTGTAAACAATCTGATTTTCGCTGTCACCGGAGCGGTCTTCCCGCCGGCCGGGCTGGAAGGTGAACTGGACGATCTTCATCCCCTTGAAGCGGTAGTGGTCCCGCAGCGCGTAGACCTCCGGGCGCAGCTCTCCGAGGTCCTCCACCACAATTTCCACCCCCTCGAGCCGGGGGAGAACCGCGTCAAAAAAGCGGTAGGCCGGGCCTTCCACCCACTCTCCCTCGACGGCGGTGGGGCAGGAGGCCGGGATCTTCCAGTAGGTGTCGAACGCGCGGAAATGGTCGATCCGGACGATGTCAAACAGCGCGCCGCTGTACTGCAGGCGGTCGGTCCAGAAGGAAAAGCCGTCCGCCTCCATCTTCTCCCAGTCGTAGATGGGGTTGCCCCAGCGCTGGCCGGTGGGACTGAAATAGTCGGGCGGCACCCCCGCGACCGAGGTGGGCGCGCCCTCTTCATCGAGCAGGAACTGGTCCCGCCCGGCCCAGACGTCCAGCGAATCGACCCCGACGTAAAACGGCAGGTCCCCCATGATTTTCAGGCCCAGAGAATTGGCATACTCCTTGAGCGCCCGCCACTGACGGACAAACTCATATTGCAGGAAGGTCTGATAGGCGATCTCCTCCGCGTAGGGTGACGGGTCGAGGCCGTGCTCCCGCGGCCAGTTTTTTTCCGCGTCCGGCCACTCGTTCCAGCAGCGCATCCCGTTTTTTCGCTTGAGGGTGATGAAAACGGCGTAGTTCTTCACCCAGGAAAGCTCCGCAAAGCGGCGGTATTCCGCGTCGGGCACAAAATTGGAGAAGGCTTCCCGCAGAAACGGTTCCTTGTAATCCCGGACCGCCTCGTAATCGACCCGCGGCGCCCCGCGGCGGAAAGGCGGAGGCAGCCGCCGGAGCAGCTTTTTGGCGTAAAGCTCCTCAAGACTGAGGTACAGCGGGTCGCCGGCATAGGAGGAATAGGGCTGGTAGGGGGAGTTGCCATACCCCAGCGGAT
Organism: uncultured Clostridia bacterium; assembly: GCA_944388305.1. Classification (GTDB taxonomy): domain Bacteria; phylum Bacillota; class Clostridia; order Oscillospirales; family Ruminococcaceae; genus Merdivicinus. The sequence continues at coordinate 15,468 of CALXIG010000114.1, read as the reverse complement.
TGAGCGGCAGAATCTGCCACACCTTCACAAGATTGCGGGCGAGCAGTTCGGCGATTTTTCGGGCGGCGGGGCCGAAATCTCCCGCGCCATAAGGAGCGGGAATGGCGGATACCGGCAGCAGGACGCCCGCCTGCCGGACGTTTGTATTGGTCATAACGCGATCATTCCTTTCCGAAAAAGTGACGCTCACAGCTTCTGCGGGGTCAAATGCCAGATCTCCTCATTATATTGGGCAACCGCCCGGTCGGAGGAGAAGAAGCCGGCGTGCGCGATATTGAGAAGCGCCATCTTCGCCCAGTGGAGGCGGTCCTCGTAGGCATCGAGCATCCGCTCCTTGACCTCGATATACTCCCGCAGGTCGAGCAGGGTCATGAACCAGTCCTTGCAGACGAGATCCTTGTAGACCCGGGCGAGGTTTTCCGGGTCGCCGATGCGGATGAGCTGCTTGCTGATGACAAAATCGACCAGCCGCTCGATTTCCGGATCGCCGTCGTAGAAGTCCGCCGAACGGTAACCCTCCGTCGCGTACAGGCGGATGACCTCCTCACTCTTTTTGCCGAAGAGGAAGATGTTCTCCTCCCCGACCAGCTCGGAGATCTCGACGTTCGCGCCATCCAGGGTGCCCAGCGTCACCGCGCCGTTGAGCATGAATTTCATGTTTCCGGTGCCGCTCGCCTCCTTGGAGGCGAGCGAGATCTGCTCGGAGATGTCGCAGGCCGGGATGAGCTTTTCCGCCCAGGTGACGTTGTAGTTTTCCACCATGACGACCTTGAGCCAGGGGCTGACGTCCGGATCCCCGTTTATGAGTTTCTGAAGGCAGAGGATGAGGTGGATGGTGTCCTTGGCCAGGGTGTAGGCCGGGGCGGCCTTGGCGCCGAACAGGACGGTGACCGGCCGTTTGGGCAGACGGCCCGCCTTGATCTCGAGGTACTTCCAGATGACCCAGAGGGCATTCATCTGCTGGCGCTTGTACTGGTGCATCCGCTTGATCTGAATGTCGTAGATCGAATCCGGAGAGACTTCCACCCCCGCCTTCTCCGCGAGATAAACGGCGAGCTCCCGCTTGTTTTCCGCCTTGACGGCGAGCAGGCGCTCCAAAACCGCCCTGTCCTCCGCAAAGTCCGCGAGCTTCTCAAAATTGCCGTCCCGCTTCCAGCCGTCCCCGATGAGGCCCGTGATAAAGTCCGAAAGCCGGGGATTGGCCTGCATCAGCCAGCGGCGGAAGGTGATGCCGTTGGTCTTGTTGTTGAACTTTTCCGGGTAGAGCGCGTAAAAGTCGGCCAGCTCGGTCTCCTCGAGAATTCTGGTGTGCAGGGCGGCGACCCCGTTGACCGAAAAGCCGTAATGGATGTCCATCCTCGCCATGTGGACGAGGTCGTTCCCGTCGATGATGGCGATTTTTCCGGCGATTTCCGGGCTGGCGGCCTGTACCCGCGCATCCAGCTCCCGGATGATGGGCATCAGGTGGGGAACTGCCTTCTCAAGGGAATCCACCGGCCACTTTTCCAGCGCCTCGGCGAGGATGGTGTGATTGGTATAGGCGCAGGTTTCGGAAACCACCTCAATCGCGTCGCCGATCTCCATCCCCTCGGTCATGAGCAGCCGGATGAGCTCCGGGATGATGAGGGAGGGGTGGGTGTCGTTGATCTGGATGACAGCGTGGGCGGGCAGGCTCTCGGGAGAATATCCCGCATCCTTTAATTCCTTCAAAATCAGCTGGGCGGCGGCGCTGACCATGAAATACTGCTGATAGACCCGCAGCAGCCGGCCCGCCTCGTCGCTGTCGTCCGGATAGAGGAAGAGGGTGATGTTGCGGGCGATGTCCGCCTTGTCAAACCCGATCCCATCCTTCACGATGGAGCCGTCCGCTGTCGCGGCGTCAAAGAGCCGCAGCGCGCCGCATCCTCCGCCGTAACCCGACACCGGCAGCTCGTACAGCACTGCCTCGAGCGAAAAATCCGGAAAGGGAACAGAAAAGCGCACTCCCGTCTCCCGCAGCCAACCGGGCCTGTCCCGCCACACATCGGGATACTCCCGCTGCTTGAGTTCCTCGAAGCGCTGCCGGAACAGCCCGTAGTGGTAACAGAGCCCCACCCCGTCGCAGGGCAGCCCCAGCGTCGCCGCCGAATCGAGGTAGCAGGCCGCCAGCCGCCCGAGTCCGCCGTTTCCGAGCGCCGGTTCCGGCTCATATTCCTCGATTTCGGCGAGGGAACGCCCGGCTTTCCGCAGCGCTTCCTCCACCTCCCCGCGGATTCCCAGATTGATGAGATTGTTGGAAAGCAGCTTGCCAATCAGAAACTCGGCCGAAACATAGTAGAGCCTCTTTTCTCCGCGAAGCCGCGGCCGCCCATCCAGCAGCCCGGCAGTCAGACGCAGCAGCGCCTCATAGAGCGCCCGGCCTTCCGCCTGTTCAATCGTTCCGGCTCCGGCCTCGTCCAGAATGGCCTGCAATTTTTCAGAAATCGTCATACGGTTACTCCTTCCGGTTAAAATTCCAGCGAAAAAATCCTACCCCTATTATAGCGGATTTGAACGGAAAAGGCCAGAGCTATCGCTGAAAATTTTCATTTTTTACACAGAAGCACACCGTTTCTCTCCCAAATGTGCAGCCGCAGGCATTTTTGTTGCAGAAAGCTAACAAAATAGCGGTTTTCGTCTTGACTTTTTGCTCCCAATGTTGTATACTAAGTCTCGTAAAGTTTGCAACGAGAAACTTTACGGCCGGACAGCCGGCGGAAAGGAGTTTGAACATGCCCTCTGCCATTCTTTTGCCTGCGGTCCTTCCGCCGGCTCTTCCCAAACGCCGATGGAGCTGACCGCCGCCAGGCTGCGCTACCTGATGACTGTCTCCGCGTTACAGAACAGCCTGCCGCGCAAGACGCGCTGCGTCGATGTGGCAGTTCAGCTGGGGGTGGCGCGGCCGACCGCTTCCCGAATGCTCGCGGTGCTCTGCCGGGAGGGGATGCTGCTGCAAAGTCCCGAGGCCGGATTCCGTCTGAGCGGGGAAGGCGCGCGGCTGGTGTCCCGTTATGAGAAGGAGTACCTCCTTCTCACCCGCTATCTGCGGGAAAAGCTCGGCCTGTCCGGCTACGACGCAAAAGAGGCCGCCATGGCGCTCCTCACCGCCCCGCCATGCACCCGGACGGCGCTCTGCCGCCAGGCTGCGCGGGCCCTGTGAGCCGCAATCCGCTCTGCCATTCCATTTGATATTCCTCTCTTGATGAATCCTGTTTTGCTTGATTTGATGATGCCGCCCTTTCGGGCGGCTCTTTTTTTGTCTAAAACCGGGGGCGTCACTGCTCCGCAGCGCGGACGCCGCACCCCTGAACACATTCGAGCGCGGTGCGGATGGTCCGGCCGCTCAGCTCCTCGACCGCTGCAAAATCGACCGCCGCCGCATACTCCGCCTCAATCAGATCGTGGATTCCCTTTGCCCGGCGCAGCGAGCGGGCCGCCGCATCGAGAATCTCCCCGGCGGCGCGCCGGTTAAAGCGGAGCCGCTGCCTGCGCCGCGCGAGCGCTTCCATATCGGTAAACCGGCTGAAACTGACGACCCGGTAAGGCTCCGGCAGCATTTCCAGCGGAAAAGCGCGGCTGCCGGTCACAAAGGCGAGCTCCAGCTCCGGCACCAGGATGTGATCCAGCTTGCCGTAAGGGCTCAGCGGGCAGAAACAGCTGTAAAGGGTGACGCCGCACTCCATCAGCAGCGCCCGCAGGGCCGCCATCAACAGATTGGAGGCCGCGCCGTATGGGTCCTTGACGTAATAGATGCGGGAAAATCCGGCGAGCGTCTCGGTCAGGCCGACGTTGCCCTGCGGCGTCACCGCGCTCAGCAGACGGCGGCGCTCCACCGATTCCCCCCGCCGCCTGCGGCATTCCCGCCCGATGATGTTGGCTGCGGTGCGGGCGATCTTGGCCGTATCCGTGCAGGCGAGCGCGATGCTTGTGTTGTCGGACAGCAGGGAGTGGGCGGCGCTCAGAAACCGGACGCACTGCTGGTGGCAGGCGGCATTCTGCCTGCAAAGGGAGAGGATCTCCGGCCGCCGCCGCTGGAGCGCCTCTTCGTCCCAGCATGCGCAGAGGTTGACCACCGTCTCACAGGCGCCGGGATGCTGCGGTTCGATGACGTGCGGCGGCGTGGCGTCGGCAAGTACAACGCCTGATTTCGGGAAGATCACCGCGTCCAGCGACTCCGGGTCGGAGGAGCAGTGGATGTACTCAAATTCCGGTTCCGGCCCGGACAGCGCCTGAGCCGCGGCCCGCATCATGGTAGACTTGCCGGTGCCCGGCCCGCCTTTGATGACAAACAGCCGTCCCTCCTCCGAAAAGGCGGTGAGTTCATCGGAAAAGGAGACAAATCCGGACGGGGAATTTGCCCCCAGAAAAAAGTGCAGCGGATATACGTTTCGCATGGCCTGAAATCCCTCCAACTGACAGCATTTTGAGAGAACGTGCCGCCGCAGCGGGCGGCTTACTCCATCTTATTCCAAATCCCGGAAAAATGACACACCTCCGGGCGGTTCCGGGGAGGCCGGAAAACACTTCGGGCGGCGCGCTGTTGCGCTGCCCGGATCCGGCCGCAATTTCTCCCGGGATTTCTCCAAAACCTCCCGATAATTCACAAAATCAACAAAGATCGCATAAAATCTTTATTTTGGTATGTTCCAAAAAATTTGCAGATTGCCTTTTGCAGTTGTGAATTTTATAATAAAACTCAAAACTTAGGACTTGCAGGCAATATTTTGTCAATATTGCTTCCGACCAGTGTTTGAGGATGCCGCCATTATGAAGATTTCACGTTCGAAAATGACCGCCAGACAAAAGCCGCGAATTCTGCTCCAATTCACCGTTTCCTACCTGATTCTGATGCTGATCCCGATTGCCATGGGTGCGATCAGTTATGGCGGCAGTTTTTCCTCCATGAAAAAACAGCTGCTCCATTCCAACAACCTGATTCTCGAAAACGTCATGTACTCTCTGGAAGGAAGCCTGAACTCGATCCAGGATTTCGCCTCTTCGATTCGGGGCATGAATTATATCGACCGGGTCCTCCAATACCCGAACCAAAGCCGCCTTGACCTTTACGACCTGCAGCAGGCCGCCCGCTATCTGCCCGCCTACAACGACAGTATGCTGTATGTAAATTCCTACTATCTCTATTCAAAGAGGAGCCAGCTTCTCCTCGCTCCCCATCAGGTTTTCCTGGACCTTGATCAATATTTCGACTATTTCTGGGGAAAGGAATCCACCTCCTATGCGCTTTGGAAAAAGCAGCTTCTGGACAGCAGTCCATTTACTTCGCCCATCGTCATTTTCCCAATTGAGGGCGGTGAAAACGCGGTGTACTATCAGCTGCCCTATGCCGGCGCTGAGCTCAACACCGACGGCAAAATTCTTTTCAAATTGAACACCGCTCAAATCAGCGGCAGCCTGGGACAGGTTTTTGAACTTGGCGCACAGTTTTTCTACCTCGCGGACGGCAGCGGTGCGGTGCTGCTGAGCAGCGGAATTGAAACCGCCCATCTCAACTCCGCTCAATTTCCGGAAACGGAAGAAGAGACCGCCATGGTAAATCTGAACGGCGAACAAATTCTTCTCACGCGCTGCCACTCCGCGCAGTATGGCCTCGACCTGGTTGTCGGCATTCCCAGGCGCTACATCTTTACAAGCTGTCTCCAGAGTATGCGCATCAACCTGATCGGCATTCTGATCCTGATTGCGGCAGGCGTTGCGCTGATTTTCGCCTCCTACCGCTACAACCACCGTCCGCTCACCCAGATTGCCCACGCGCTGCCTCCGGCAGACGCTTTGCCATCCGCGCCGAACTCCAGCCGCAAAACCCGCAACGGCCTGTGGAAGCTCGCGAGCTCCATCTGGACGGTTTCTCAAAAAAACGCCAGCATGGAGCAGCAGCTTCAGGACCAGGAGCTGCGTCTGCGCGAAGCGTTCCTGATGCAGCTGGAATTCGGAGGCGTCCTGGATGAAACCCGGCTCACACAAAATCTGGCCCGCTTCCATCTTCCCTTCACGCTGGGGTCCGTGTGCCGCGGAATCTATCTGCGGACAAGGGAGGATTTACAGCTTCCTCTGCGGGAGGAGCTGACAGCCGGCCTGTGTCATTTTCTCCCCACGCTTCACGCCGGCCACTGGCTGGATGCCCAGCATCTTTCCCTTCTCTGCATGGAATCCGCCGGTATCTCCGCCGAAGAAGTGCTCAAACAGCTCTATTATCATATAAAAGAACAGTACGGGCTGGATATCCGCATCTATGCCGGTACCCCGCGTCCGCTCAGCGGCATTTCCCGCTCTTTCACCGAAGCCCGCAGTCTGATTCAAAATGCGGCAGATATTTCCGACCGGTTTCTGTATCTGTTTGACGCCGGCCTGCCCAATACGGACGGATACCGGTACGCCGTTCAGCAGGAAGAACGCCTGATCGAGGCGGCTGACGCGGGCAATCAGGCGTTTGTCCAGAAACAGCTGCAGCAGATCTACAATGAAAACTTTTCAAAACGGCAGCTCTCCCCGTTTATGCGCAATCTGCTTTACTACCGAATGGTTGGAACGCTGTTCACCTTCAAATACGGGCACTCCGTTTCCGGCATTCCCCCGGATTTTCCCAAATGGAGTCCCGATGAATTTTTCGCTTATCTTCACGAACAATACACGCTCATCTGTCAAGAGGCGCTTACCATGCAGATCAAAAAACAAGGTCAGACCGAAAAAAATATCGTAACCTATCTCAATGAGCATTATCGCGACAGCAGCCTGAGCCTTTCCACCCTTTCTCTGGAGTTTGGCATGACGGAAATCTATCTTTCCTCCCTGATCCGCAAGCTTCTGGGAGAAAATTTCCAGAGTTATGTGGAAAAGCTCCGCATCCGCGACGCAAACCGCATGTTGGAAGAGCAGAAACTTCCCGTAAATCAGATTGGAATGCTGGTCGGCTACGAAAACGCCAATTCTTTCAGCCGCGCATACAAGCGGATTATGGGGTATTCTCCCAGCCAGCATGTGAAATACCATTCCCCCAAAAAAGAGTAAAGGAGTGTTTGGATGAGCTTCTTAAGTGAGATCCAGAACCCGCCTCGCGCGTACAGCCCGGCTGCATTCTGGTTCTGGTACGGTGATCTGAAACCCGACCGCCTGCGCTGGCAGATTGACGAAATGGTGGACAAGGGTGTCTACAACGGCTTTATGCATTCCCGGGCCTACTTAAAAACGCCTTATCTGGAGGAAGGCTGGTGGGAGGCGGTTTCCGCCTGCGTGGAGGAAGGAAACCGCACCGGCTTTTACCCCTGGCTTTACGACGAATATGCGTGGCCCAGCGGCACGGCGGGAAGCACGTTTGCGTATGGATTTCAGAAGCCATCGCGGGTTCTGGCAAAAGGCGAATGCAATATGGCCAAAAGCCTGGCCATCCGGCGGTATGCTTCCGCGGGGGATTGGGCGGAAGCGAAAGGGCCGCGGCCGCTTTATGTCTTCCGGTTTGCGGAAAATGGATGGACGCGCGAGGAAGGAGAGGACGCCGGTGTGCAGGGGGAAATTCTTGCCTTTTACCGGAAGGTGCACCCCCGCAGCGTCGATTACCTCAACCGCGACACAATCCGGCTTTTCATGGACTATACCCATGAAGCGTATAAGGCGCGTTACGGCGCGCACTTCGGCAGCCGCATCCCCGGTATCTTCTTTGATGAAATTTACATGCAGGCGCAGGCATTTCCCTGGACAGACTCGCTGCCCGATGCGTTTCAAAAACGGCGCGGCTACGACCTGATCCCGCTTCTGCCCGCTCTTGCCATCGCCGGCGGCGAAAAGGAACGGCAGATTCGCAGGGATTATTATCAGACAATCGCAGAGTTATATGAAGAAGCGTTCTTTGTCCAGATCTCCGAATGGTGCGGGCAAAACCATCTGAAGCTGACCGGCCACACCGAGGAACACCTCCCCGGCCACCCGGGAAGACAGGGCAATTTTTTCAGCACAGTCCGCCACCTGCATATTCCAGGCGCCGACAATCATGATTACCGCTACCGCTTTCCCCGCAAAATCACCTTCTGCGAACCGAAATACGCCGTTTCGGTCGCCCGCGCATACGGCAGGGAGCGCGCCATGTCGGAGGCGATGGGCGGTGCCGGCTGGGGATGCAGCCTGCAACAGTTCAAGCGCGGCATCAACACCATGGGCGCGATGGGCATCAGTATGTTTACCCTGCATGGCTTTTACTCCGAATGTGACAAACAGGGATCTCAGTCCGACTGGCCCACCAGCTTTTTCTTCCAGAATCCCTACTGGCGCTACTTCAAGCATTTTGCCGCCTATATCAGCAGGGTCTGCTACATGAACGCCTCAGGACTGCCTGTCGTCGATGTCGGATTATATTACCCAATCGAGGAGATGCAGGCAGAAACTGTCGCCGGAAAAACAACTCCCGCCGGCGAGGCACTCAGCTGCTCGTTCCACACCGTCCTGAACACCCTGCTGGAACACCAGATTGACGCCGACATGATTGACCCTGACCGCATTCTGGCGGCAGAGGTGTCGGAGGGCCGCCTCTGCGTCGGTGCGCAGCGCTTCCGCATCCTGCTCTGCCCGGATTGTATGGACCCCTCCGCCGGACACCGTCAGGAACTGATGGAGAAGCTTCGCGCATTTGAAGAGGCGGGAGGAATTCTGATCCGGTATGCGGCCAGCGCGGGCAGCGGCGCCGCGCCTGACGCTATCCCGGCAGAAATCCCGGCGCGAATGCAGCCCGACGTGCAGCTTCTCCGCGGCAGCCGAAGCAATCTTTTTGTCAATCACCGCAAAATTGACGGAAAAGACTGCTACTGGATATCGAACAGCTCCCCTCTCCCGCGTTTTGCGTCGCTGCTGCTGCGGGAAAGGGGCAGCGTTCAGAAACTTTCCCCGGAGGACGGGCAGCTCCGCCCGCTTCCGTTCCATATCCGGCCGGACGGCGTCGAAATCGACCTTCCGCTGGAAGCAGACGAGGCCTGCTGGCTGGTTGTCGATTCCGCAGATGTCCAGCAAAAAGCGCCTCCTGCGCCTGAAACAGCGGAAGAGCTTGCCGTTGCGGGAAAGTGGCGTTTTCTGCCGCTCCCGCGGGAACTGACCGGTCCCGGACAGCTCGAACAGCAGCATACCCGCCTGAAAATTCCTGTGGCATTTTTCAGCTCCTCCCTGCATCCCGCAGCCCGCCGCATCCGCATCCGCAACCACGAGGGAGAACCGGGCTGCTGCGGACGCCACCTGAGCCTGTGGTCCGCAAGCTGGATCACCCGCCGCCCCGCCTGGCAGGACGATTCTACCAAATCCGACCTCTTTTTCCGCAGAAGCATTTTTCTGAAAAACCGGCCGGTTTCCGGCAGAATCTGCGCTGCGGCGGTCAACGAATGGACTCTCTGGGTGAACGGAACAAGGGCAGCGCATTCTGCAAATGGGCTGGAACCTTCCGAAGCGGAGATATCCGGGCTGCTGCGGGAAGGGGAAAACCTGCTCGCGGTGCAGGTGCACAACGACACCCCCATGCCGGACGCCAACCTCTGTTCGGCGGAAGAGCTGCCGCCCGAACGCATGACCTCCCTGCTGTTGCAGGCGGAAATTCAGGACGGCGCGGAACTTCTGACACTCACAACCGATTGCACCTGGTCAGTCAGCGACCGGCCGTCCGACGGCTGGGAAACCCCCTCTTTCCGCCCGGAGGTGCACCATGTCGAGGCGTCTGCCTGCCGCCCCTTCGGCGACGGCGGCCGCCGCGGTGTCTGGCTGGATGCGTGGGAACGCGGCTGCCCTCCCCTGCTCCCCTGGGGCGATCTTCCCCTGTTCGGCCGGAAAGTCCCCTATCCGCAGCAGTTGATCTACAATGTCACACTGCCGGCAGGCACCGCGCAGGTTCTGTATCCTGCGGTAACGGGAGACGGCATCCGCGTCACAGTCGACGGATTTGAGCCGGTTTGGCAAAACGGCCGCTGCACCCTCCGGCCGGATGGCGAAACACACCGCCTGGAGATCCGTGCAGCCGCCCGCTCGGGACAGGATGGACTTCATGGACCGGTCGAAACGGAAGCAGTCCCCTTCCGCACCGCGCTCTCTGACTGGAGGCTGCATGGCCTGGAATGGTATTCCGGCTTTGCGCGGTATGAAAATACCCTGCAAGTTCAAAAGAAACCCGGCCGTTATCTGCTGGATCTGGGACAGACCGCCTTTCAGGCGGAAGTCTGGGTGAACGGCATTTGCGCCGGCGCGCGCATCTGGGCGCCATACCGCCTCGATATTACCGGCCTTCTGCGCGATGGAGAGAACCACATCGCCGTCATCGTCTCCAACTCCGAAGCGGTCGAACGGCAGTTCATGCTGGTCGACGAAGGTATGGCGCTCGGCTGGAATCGTTACTGGAACGACGACAATATCCAGCGCGAGGGAGAAAACCTGGTTTCCGGCCTCCTCGGTCCGGTTCAGATCCTGCATCAAATCCAAGAATCATAACTTGAAGGAGAAACAGCTATGCAAACTGCCGTTCATTCCAAAAAAACGGTTTCCAAACGCGGGTTCCTGGAAAATGTCCGCCGGGAGCTCCGCACAAACTGGGGCCTTTACCTGCTGGTTGCCATTCCGGTCGCCTATCTGGTCATTTTCAAATATGTTCCCATGTACGGCGTGCAGATCGCCTTCCGCGATTATACGCCGGTCCGCAGCATTACGGGAAGCGCCTGGGTCGGACTCAAGCATTTTCAGCGCTTTTTCAGCAATCCGAATTCCTGGGCAATTATCCGAAACACGCTCTCGATCAGCCTCTACTCCCTGCTTACGTTCCCGCTTCCCATTGTTCTGGCCCTGCTGCTCAACTACATGCCGTCCCAGCGGTTTAAAAAGACGGTTCAGCTGGTCAGCTATGCCCCGCATTTTATCTCTACCGTTGTTATGGTCGGTATGATTCTCCAGTTTCTGGACACCCGCAGCGGTCTGGTCAATATGCTGATTACCGCTCTGGGCGGAGAAAGCGTCAGCTTTATGAGCCAGCCGGGATATTTTTATCACATTTACGTCTGGTCCGGGATCTGGCAGAGCATCGGCTACAACTCCATCATTTACATTGCGGCGCTGGCCGGCGTTTCCCCGGAACTGCACGAAGCCGCCATTGTCGACGGGGCCAATATTCTCAAAAGAATGTGGCACATTGATCTCCCCTGCCTGCTGCCCACCGTCTCCATTCTGCTGATTATGCAGTGCGGCAGCATTCTTTCGGTCGGCTATGAAAAAATCTACCTGATGCAGAACAACCTGAACAGCTCGGTTTCGGAGATCATCAGCACCTATGTCTACAAACAGGGCATCGCCGCTTCCACACCGCAGTACTCCTATGCGACGGCCATCGGACTGTTTGTCTCCATCATCAATGTCATCCTGCTGATTATCGTCAATAAGGTCACCGGTAAGCTGAGCGGCAGCTCGCTGTGGTAAGGGGGATGCGGACTATGAAAAAACGAAACCATGCGATTCGTTATACCTTCAGCGACCGGATTTTTCTGGCCTTTAACTGGATTTTCCTGAGTTCCTTTCTGATCATCATTCTCTATCCCCTGCTGTACGTTATTTCCGCTTCTTTTACCGCCGGGACTACCGTGATGAGCCTCTCCCTGATTCCGGAACGCTTCTCCGTCGCCGGTTATCAGGCGGTTTTTCAGGAAGCGGATATCTGGACCGGATATCTCAACTCCCTGTTTTACATGGCCGCGGGAACTGCGATTTCTCTCGCTGTCACGATTCTGTGCGCCTACCCGCTCTCCCGGCCCGATTTTAAAGGCGGCGGCTTTATCATGATTTTGTGCATGATTACCATGTACTTCTCCGGCGGCATGATCCCCACCTTTCTGGTTGTGCGGGATCTTGGGCTGCTGGACAGCCGGCTCGCGGTGCTGCTTCCGGGCGCAATGTCGGTTTACAACATGATCGTCATGCGCACCTACTTCCGCACGCAGGTACCGGCCGAGGTGCTGGAATCTTCCCAATTGGATGGCTGCGGCAATATCCGGTATCTGTTCAGCATCCTGCTCCCCCTTTCTGTGCCCATTCTGGCCGTCATCGGGCTGTTTTATGCGGTCGGCCACTGGAACGCTTACTTTGACGCCATGATCTACCTGCGGGAACGCAGCAAGTACCCCCTTTCCCTGATTCTGCGCGAGATTCTGATATTAAACGAATCCTCGCTCGAAGACATGGACGTCGGCGTCCTGATGGAGATTGAGGAACGGCGCAACATCATGAAATACGCCGTGATTGTCGTATCTTCTCTGCCGGTCATGCTCCTCTACCCCTTCGTTCAGAAATACTTTGTGAAGGGCATCATGATCGGCGCTGTCAAAGGTTAATCAGATCGTCTCCGGTCTGAAATATAAAGGAGGTTTTCCCATGAAAAAGCACGTATCCATTCTGGCTGTGCTGACTCTCTGCGCCATGCTCGCAAGCTGCGGCGGCGAAACCGCTTCCAGCACCGCATCCACCGGCACGGCGTCCACTGAAAGCAGCGCGGCCGCGTCCGAACTCTTTAACGAAACCGGATTTCCCATCGTCAACGAACCGGTTACCCTCACGATCTGGGGGCCGGAATCTGTTCAGGGCGATTACAGCACCCTGCTCTCCTCCACTTATTACGAGGAGCTGACCGGCGTCCACATCGAATGGGACCAGTACAGTTCGGCAATGGACGGCAACGAGGCGTTCAACCTGCTGATTGCCAGCAAGGATCTTCCCGACATTATGGGCAGCGGCTACAGCACCCAGCAGGTCTCCATGTGCATCGAAGGCGACATTGTCATCCCGCTCAACGACCTGATTGAAAAATACGGCGAAAACTTCAAGGTCGCGCTGGAAGAGCAGCCGCAGTATGTGGATATGCTGACCGCGCCGGACGGAAATATCTACAACTTCATGTACACCGACGTCGGCGTCCATAAGGATTCCGAATATAAGATGTGGGTCTACACCGACTGGCTGGAGAAACTGAATATGGACGCGCCCACCACGCCGGAAGAATTCAAGGAAATGCTGATCGCCTTCAAGGAACAGGACCCCAATGGCAACGGAGAGGCGGATGAGCTGGGACTGGTCGGTTTTTACAACGGACGGCAATCCGACCCCATCTGCTATCTGATGAATCCCTTTGAGCTTTACAATACGAACTACTACACCATTACCGACGACGGCCAGATCGACTTTCATGCCAACACCGACGGTTGGCGGGAAGGACTGCGCTACTTAAACGACCTGTATGAAAGCGGTCTGATTGAAGAAGAAACCTACGTACAGGATAAAACCCAGTTCCAGGCGCTGCTCAACAAGCCCGCCGGGGAAACCATCGTGGGCGCCTTCCCCTTCTGGTATCAGGGGGACGCCATCGACACCTCTGTCCTCAAATGGACCGACTATCAGGCGATTGCACCCCTGAAGGGGCCGACCGGCCTGCAGCAGACCGCGGCAAGAAAAGGCGGCAGTTTCGCCCTCAATAATATGATTACCACCGCCTGCGAGCACCCGGAAATTGCCTTCCGCTGGCTGGACTGGATGCTGAGCGACGACGGCAATCTCTTCACCCAGTTCGGCGTGGAGGGGGAAACCTATGAGTGGGTGGACCAGCCCGCTTTCAACGGCGCGGAAAAATCCCTCAAGGCGACCAAGGACAATGTCAGCGGCACTCTGCTCTGGAACTCCGGTCATGTCCCGCGTTATGACAGCGTCGACGTTCGTTACGCCGTCACCGATGACGAGTCTCTCCGCGATGTGGACAACACCTACGTTCTCTACTCGGCGGCCCAGATCTATGAGCCCTACTACGTCTGGCATAACATTCCCGACATTGTCTGGAACTCGGACGCCGATATTGCCAACGCGAAATCCGATTACGAAGTCAGCTTTAATGAGTATATCGCCGCCACCGACACGGCTTTTGTGCTCGGAAATCTGGATATCGACAGTGATGCGGACTGGCAGAACTACCTCGATACCCTCGACGGCATGGGGCTGGATCAGTATCTGGAAACACTGGCATCCTATTACGGACTGAACGGCTGAATTCTGCTCCATTTTTCTCTGCTCCCCCGCACCGGTTTGGCGCGGGGGAGTTTTTCATAAAATCCGCGCAAAACTTCCGGCTTTTTATTGATTTTTCGCAGAAATGTAGTATAATAGTGGCAGAATCTGCCCCGCCGCCGGCGGGGAAAACAAGGAGGAACCCGCAATGCTCTGTCAAAAGCTCTACCCCGAAGGAAAACCCAAGGCGCTGACCTTCAGCTACGACGACGGCGTCATCCAGGATGTCCGCCTCTCCGAACTGTTCAACCGCTATGGGGTCAAGGCGACCTTTAACCTGAACTCCGGCCTGGACTCCGGCTCCTGGTGGGAGCGGGAAGGCGCCAAAATCCGCCGCCTTTCCCTGGAGGAAATGCGCCCGGTTTACGCGGGACATGAAATCGCCGTCCACTCCAGCACCCACCCCCACCTGGAGGAGCTGGATGAGCGCCGTCTTTATGCGGAATTGTACGACGACCGCAAAACCCTCGCCGCCCGCTTCGGCTGCGCGGTGGAGGGAATGGCGCTTCCGTTCGGCTCCTGGAACGAGGCGGTCCGGAGCGCGATTGAAAAGCTCGGCTTCCGTTACTGCCGCACTACCGTCTCCCACCACAGCTTCGCGCTGCCGGAAGACCTGCTCACCTGGGGCGCCACCTGCCACCACAAGGATCCGCTGCTGCCCGCCCTCGCCGGGCAGTTCCGGGAGACGGAGCAGGAGCTCGCCCTCTTCTACGTCTGGGGGCATTCCTTTGAGTTCGACATGCAGCAAAACTGGCAGGTGATGGAGGACTTTCTCCAGAAAACCGCCGGCTGCTCCGACACCTGGTACGCTACCAACGGAGAAGTCGCCGCCTACCTCACGGCGATCCGCCGCCTCATCGTCGGGGAGGACTTTTTCATCAATCCGACCGGCACCGATCTCTGGGTGCGGGTGAGCGGCGAGACGCTGCGCATTCCCGCCGGCGCGTGGGTCTCCTGCGGCGCGTGACCGCGCAGGCGGCTGGTGGGAAATTCCGGCAATCTTACGATTTCCTTAAGCTTTTCTTTCGAAATTCTTTTGAAAAATGCGGTAAAATGAAGGAAAAGAATCAGGGGAGGAACCCGCCATGCTGAATGACCTGCTGTTGACCGGATACGAGCTTCTGAGCGCCCTGCTGCCTTTTTCCGCCCTGTTCTGGGGATATGCCCGCCTCCGCCGGAAGAAGGGCGCGCCGCTTTGCGGAACCGAAACGGCGGCGATGCTGCTCTTCGGCGGGTATGTCGCCGTCGCCCTCTGCCTCGCCGGGGCGGGTACGCTCTTTGACCTGCTCCGGTCCGGTTCCGCCCCGGGAAACGCCCTTTCCGCCTCTCCCGCCCGGTTGGCCGGCTGGGCGCTGAACGCACTGCTCCTTGTTCCCTTCGGGG
>CALXIG010000113.1 GCA_944388305.1 uncultured Clostridia bacterium | reverse complement strand
CAGGGGAATTTTTCACGCATTCGCGGAAAATCCCAAAAGAGACTTGCGAAATTCCTCCTGAACCAATAGAATGGGTTTGGGATGCGCATTGCTGACGGCTGTTTTGCGGAAGGCCGTTCCGCCTTTTTAACCTTCTGCAATTCAAATTGACAAAATGATGGAGGAGATCAGATGAAAACGCCTGATTCATTTATTTCAGACGGCACCAGCGCCATTCTCGGTCTCGCCGTAGGCGACGCGCTGGGCGTACCGGCCGAGTTTATGAGCCGGACCGAGCTGCGGAAAAACCCGGTGACCGGTATGAGAAGCGGCGGCGCACACAACCAGCCCGCCGGGACATGGTCGGACGACACCAGCATGACGCTGTGCGTGATGGACTCCCTGTATGCAAGGGGAATTGACTATGCCGACCAGATGGACCGTTTTGCGGACTGGCTCTGGAATGCCGGCAACACCGCCCGCGGCGAAGTGTTTGACGTGGGCGGCACAACCAGACGGTCCATTTTCAGATACCTTCAGGGGACGCCGCCGCTCGAATGCGGGGAGACAGCGGAATACGGCTGCGGGAACGGCTCGCTGATGCGGATTTTGCCGGCAGCCCTGTATGCCGCCGCAAAGCGCGGCACTCCGGCTCTGGACGACTGGTCGGCCCGCATCATGCACGACACCTCCAGCTGCACGCACGCCCACCCAAGGTGCCAGATGGCCTGCGGAATCTACGCCGCCGTCGTTTTTCAGCTCCTGGACAGCTCCTCCGCTCTGGAGGCGGCGGTCCGGACCGGCGTGACATCCGCACTGGAATATTACCGGAAAAAGCCGGCGTTCGCAGCAGTCTTTCCGGATTTTTCCTCCCTCGCGGAAATCGGACAGTGGGAGGAACCCCGGGTCCGCAGCAGCGGCTATGTTCTGCACACCCTCCAGGCGGCGCTGTGGTGCCTGCTGAACACCTCTTCCTATGAGGAGTGTGCGTGCAGGGCGGTCAATCTCGGAGAGGATGCGGACACAACTGCCGCTGTTGCCGGCGGGCTGGCGGGACTGTGGTACGGGAAGGATGCAATTCCGCCGGACTGGCTGCGGCAGACCGCGAAATCCGGCCAGATTGAGGAGAAGAGCAGGCGCTTTCTGGAAAGCTGCTTCGCCGTCCCATCTCCGCCGCAGGACGCAGGGCTCTCCCACAGAGGGGAGTAACCGGCGGGAAAGAATTTGCAAACATGCCGCGCGGTTTTGCGGCTTGCAGGAGGGAAACGGAATGAAAAAATTGGTTGTAAACGGACGGTATCTTTCCTGGGATGACGGAACGCCGTTTTTCTATCTGGGCGATACCGCCTGGGAGATGCTCCACAGGCTGAGCCGCGAGGAAACGGAATTTTATCTGAAAACCCGCTCCGGGCAGGGCTTTACAGCTGTACAGACAGTTCTGCTGGCCGAGCAGGAGGGCGCAACCACGCCGAACTATTACGGAAGGCTTCCCCTGAAATTCACAAATGGCCTGCCGGACCCCGCGAAGCCGGACACGGACGCCGGCTATTCCTACTGGGAACAGGTGGATTTCGCGGTCAAAACCGCGGAAAAATACGGGCTTTTCATGACGCTTCTCCCCACATGGGGGGACAAGTTTCACCTCTGCTGGGGAAAGGGGCCGGTGATTTTTACGCCGGAGAACGCGGAGAAATACGGCGCGTGGATTGCACGGCGGTACAAAAATTCCCCCAACATCATCTGGATGCTCGGCGGAGACCGGCCTGTCGAACCGGAACACCGAAAAATCCTCGACGCAATGGCGCGGGGAATCCGTTCGGCAGACCACAGCCACCTGATAACCTTCCATCCGACGGGGGAGCGCAATTCTGCGCAAGATATGTGCGGCGCGGAGTATCTCGACTTTCACACCGCGCAGACCGGACACGGCGTGGGACAGTGTTACCGCAGCGACGAGGTTATGCGGGAGATGGCGAACCGCTCCCCGAAGCCCTTCCTGGATTCGGAAGCGCGGTACGAGGATCATCCGGCCTGCTTCAAGGCGGAACTCGGGTATTTCTGGAACGCGGACGATGTGCGGCAGAACGCCTACTGGAACGTGCTGGCCGGCGCGTGCGGGCACACCTACGGAAACCACGCGGTCTGGAGCATGAACCGGAAGCCGTCGGCCTACTGCCCTTTCGTGTGGCAGGATGTTCTGTCCCATCCGGGCGCGGAACAGATGCGCTACCTCAAACAGCTACGGCTTGCCCGCGACTACTTCTCCCTGCACTATGAGCCATCGCTGATCTGCGGCAACTACGAGGGGATGGGGCACATCGTGCCGGCGGCCGGAAAGGGCTACGCCTACGCATATTCCCCTCTCGGACTGCCGGTCACCGCCGATCTTTCCAAAACCGGCGCCGCTTCCTGCGTCAGAGCCCTGTGGTTTGACCCCCGCACTGGAGAGGAAACACTGTTTTCCGTCCTGCCCGCGCAGGGCAGAGCCACCCTGGTCCCGCCGGACAGCGGCAAGGGGCACGACTGGGTGCTGGTTCTGGAGGGCGTTTCGCTGTCAAAATAGCGCACAGGCAATGTTCTCCGGTGCAAAACGGGAGGGCGGCTTCCCCAGCTGCTCTCCCGTTCTCCTGTTTCCCGGCGTCATTCCGCGCTGCTGCGGTACTCGCCGGGCGTCATTCCCATGGTCTTTTTGAAAATTCTTGCAAAGTACTCCACGTTCCGGTAGCCGACCCGCTCCGCGATTTCGTAGTTTTTCAGGTTTGTTTTCTTGAGCAGTCCGGCCGCCGCCTGGAGCCGCACCATGTTGATGTAGGAAATCAGGCTGTCGCCGTACTCCTTGGAAAAGGAGCGGCTCAGATAGTTCGGATTGACCCCCATTTCCTCGGCGATGCCGCTCAGGGAAAGGTCCTTGAAATAATTGCCCAGCACGTATTTCTTCACCCGCTTTACCAGACTGCTGGAATGATATTCCTGCTGCAACAGAACGGTGACGACCGTTTCCAGCCACTGATTCATCTGCACAAGAGTCCCGTAATACTTCAGGTAGTTTTCAAAGTAGGCAAGGTCCTCGTAAAGCCTCTGCGTCGCGTTGTTTTCGGCGGCGTATTCCCGGATGTAGAAAGCGTAGCGGAGAAAGATGCCCCGCACCTGGCGGATCTGAGAAAGTTCCACTGTCTCCGGCCTGATCTGATATTCCTCTATGTGGTCTTTGAGCCCCTTTGTGTCTCTGGCGTTCAGCATCTGCCGGAAATTTGGAACCGTATCTTTCTCAAATATTCTTTCGCATATGGAGGGTTCCTGCGTCAGCAGCTGCTCTTTTCCCAAAAGGAAAAAGGTGCTGCCGGCGTTTTCTGCTTCTTTGAGCATCTGTGCCGCCGTTTTTTCCGGACCCGGTTTCGTTCCGGAGGTGGAAAGGATGGTCTCCATCAGGAGCGCATTTTGAAAGGCCGTTTTGACAGTGGAAAAGAGGTCGTGGAGCCTGCACTTCAGGGCGAACTCCCCGTACCGGTCGGAGGTGAAGAGGAGATATTCATCGGGCCGGAAGCAGAAAAACACCGTGCCGGGAAATCCGGCGCAGATCTCCTCAAAAATATTGTGCAGGGCAAACTCGAACAGGAGGCTGTCGTTCTCCCACGTCTCCTCCAGCAGCCGGTAATAGTCGTCCAGCTTCACCAGAAGCAGCGCGCCGGGCGGTTCCTCCGGAAGAAAGGCGCCTGCGCCGGGAAGCCTGCGCGCCTCGGAAAAGGTGAGATTCCGGTAGAAGAGGTCGTGAAAGAAACGCCGTTTCATCTCAATGCGGCTGTTGTCCACCATGTTTTGCAGGGAACTGAGCCGCGCCGACATCTCCGCGAAACGCTGTTTCTGCACCGTATTCCGCTGCTTTTCCAGGAGCTGCTCCTCCCGACGTTCCCCGCACTTTTGGAGAATGTCCAGGATCTGTTCCGGCGTAATTTCGGACTTCAGCACGTAGTCCTTCGCCCCCAGCTTGAACGCCTGGCCCACCATGTGGAAATCACTGTAGGAACTCAGCACCACAAACTGGTATGAGGGGTCCAGCTCCATGGCGCTGCAAATCAGCTCCAGTCCATCCATGACCGGCATCTTGATATCGGTGAAAACGACGTCGACCTCGCGGCTCTCCAGGATGTCCATCGCCTTCCGCCCGTCCGGCGCCGCACCCACGATCTGGCAGGGGAGCTGGCAGCTGCGGAAAAAATCCTGCATAAACTCCAGAAAAAACGGCTCATCATCTACAATCAGTACTTTCAGCACCCTTTTTGCCTCCTTCCGTCAGTCCGTCCCGCTGCGGCACCTTCAGCGTGACGCAGGTATACTGTCCCTTCACGCTTTCCACCTGCACGCCATATTCATCGCCGTAAAGGATTTTCAGCCGGCTGTCGATGTTGTGCAGTCCGATATGTCCGTCCTTTTCCGGCTCAGCGGGCGGGCGCATAACCGCCGCCAGCTCCATGTCCGTCATCCCGGCGCCGTTGTCCCGGACCTGGAGGAAAAGGGTGCTCTCCCGCCGGAATGCCAGAATGTCGATACAGGCCGCCGGCCCGCCGGAGGCGATATTCCCGCTGACGCCGTGCTCGATCGCGTTTTCCACAATCGGCTGGAGTATCATGTTGGGAATGGCGCAGCCCATCAGCTCCTCGGGAATGCTGAGGGTAAACCGGATCTGCTCATTGTACCGGACATTGCAGATCTTGATATAGTCCCGCAGATTTTGAAGCTCTTCTTCCAGAGAAATGAAGTGGTCGCGGATGTTGATGGTGTTCCGCAAAAGGCGGTTTAGTGTTCCCAGCATGTCCACAATCTCCCGGCAGCCCTGCTTCATGGCGTACATCCGGATGGAAGCCAGGGTATTGTAGAGAAAATGCGGCTTGATCTGGTAGAACATCGCCCGGATTTCCGCCCGGTTCCTGCTCTTTTCCTCCTCCACCGCCTTCTGAAAGTATTTGCCCAGATTCTCGGCCATGACGTTGAAACCGGTGTAGATCAGGCCGATTTCATCCTGACGGTCTGTGTGCAGCCGCAGGCTGAAGTGGTTTTCCTCCACCACCCGCATGGCGTCCGCGACCCGGACAATGTCGTTGGTGATCCGGGAAATGTACCGGATCTGGAAAAGGCCAAACAGCAGCATAATCAGAAGACTGGTCATGCTGTTGAGCAGGATCAGCTGCCGCATACTGTCTGTCAGAATATCCAGCGGAATCTTGAGGCAGAGGGTCCAGCCGGTCTCGGCGGAGCTGGTGACGGTCAAAAGGCTGCCGCCATCCTTCGTCTGGATGATCTCCCCCGGGGAGGGCGCCGCGCCGGAGAGGCTCTCTGCAAGCTCGTTCAGTTCCTCCTCCCCATACGTCTCCACCGGCGCGCCGGTTTCGTCAAAGAGGTAGACGCGCGCTCCGCTGGTATCCACAATCGGCTGGTAGATGGAAGAAAAGACGTCCTCCTCCAGCAGAATCAGCGCGACCCCCAGACTGCGCAGATCCTGGTAGTCCACAAAGGCGTGGGTCACAATATAGGCATTCTCCCGGGCGATCCGGTTCTGAATCGGATAAATCCCCTCCCAGTTGAACCGGTCCGTCCGGGAAATCTCCTGAACGTATTCCGGGTCGAAAAACTCCTCCACAATGTCGAGGTCCGGATTATAGTAATTGTAAAAGTAACAGCTCCCGCTGCTGTTGCAGAACAGCAGTCCCACAAACTGCGGAAACTGCTTCTGAAAGCTCTGCATTACCCAGTCCGTCACCCGATACGTGTTAAATACCTGACCGTCCGGATGGCTGAAATCCGTTTGAGTCAGGCTGTTCATGATGCCCTCTCCGGTCAGGATAAGCTGGATCGAATTTTCCACAGACTGGACCTTCTGATCGACGCTTTGCAGGATCTGGCGGGATTGACTTTCATAGGAGCGGTAAAGCTCTTCCAGATACAACTGGGAAAATGTCGCTGTCGAAACCAAATTGCCGAGCAGGCAGGATAGAAAAATCGCCATGGATGTAAACAGCAGCATTTGGGCTTTGATATGCTTCACATGATCCCTCCTGGGCTGACGCGGTTAAAGGAACAATCTGCCTGTCGGAACAGGCAGATATCTATATCATACACTATTTTGATAAAACTGTACAGTATCCATTCATATTTTGCATAGTTTTAACCATCAGTCTTTTGCCTGGAGGACAGCGCGCGTCAAAATGCGGCCATCCGTTCCCTCCCGGACAAAGGCGATCTGGTTCTGCACACCGCCGCCGAACATGTCCAGCCGGCGCAGCTCTCCGCGGCAGCCCGCGGGGATCTCCACCCGAACGGAGGCGCGCGTTCCTTCGATGACAAAGGCGGTCTCCTCCTGCCGGACGGGAAGAACCGTATTCCAGAGGAACTCCACGCCGGTGCAGCCACAGCCTTCTTTCAGGCGGTAGCAGTCGGAAATCAACAGTTCCTCCGGGGAACCGCTCCGGATTTCCCGGGTCCAGGTCTCATAGTAATCCGGGTAGGCCTTCCCGGCTTCAAGGGAAAGCCGGAGCTGCCGCTCATCCCCTTCCCCTTCGACGGGAATGGTCTGCATACAGGGATTTTCCGCTGCCGCGCGGATGCGGCTTCCGGTGGGCGCCAGGACATTGTGGCGCTGGCAGTACTTATAGAGCATGGAAAAGGGGCTGCTGTAATCGCAGGTGCCGGGGTCCATGGCAAAAGTCTGGCCGGCATACTCCAGAATAAAGCTTCCCTTGTCCTCGTGGGTGTGACCGGCGCCGCTCCGGTTGCCCAGCACCACGAGCTTCACCCACTCCCCATCCAGCAGCCGGTGGGAGGCGGCCAGGTTCAGATCCGGCATCTGAAGAAAGGCGGGGGGCGCATAGGAAGCCCGCCGTCCGGCGCTTTGGGACAGCAGCGCAAAGTAATCGTCCGCCAGACCGCCAGAACGGTCCACAGATTTCCAGAACATGGCGTTCCAGCCGCTCTCCGGCAGCAGATTCGCCATGAAGGCCAGATGGGACTGCGGCATCAGCGGCTTGCCGTCGCAGATGGGGATCATGTCCTGTTCCCTGTCGGTGGAAATCAGGGCGTCCGCGAAGTTTGCCGAAGCCTGAAGCCGGGACGGCGTCACTTCCGCCATGGATTTTCCCGTTGTCCGGGCGTAGAGATACAGCGCCTGGCCGCCGTTCTGCCCCACACAGGTAAAATAGGTGGGGCCCTCCACATAGCCGCCGTCCGGCAGGACGGTGTTTTCGATATTTTCCACCACGTCCCGGTAG
Source organism: uncultured Clostridia bacterium (assembly GCA_944388305.1). GTDB lineage: Bacteria > Bacillota > Clostridia > Oscillospirales > Ruminococcaceae > Merdivicinus. The sequence continues at coordinate 17,196 of CALXIG010000113.1, read as the reverse complement.
GCAAGTTCCATATAGGGGGCGGTGCGGGGCCATTCCCTGTTCAGCAGGGCGTAGGCCGCCATCCGGCCTTGGGAGAACCAGATCATCTGGTTGTTGTGGAAAATGTACTCGTACCGCCAGGTGTTGTAGGTGATGGAGGCGAGTCCCTCCTCCGCCAGCCTCCGGAACAGACGGGATGTTGCCGGGACGGTAAAAAACTCGTGGGCCAGATCGTAGATGAAAACCAGGTCGTAAAGGCACAGCGACTGGACAAAGCAGCGGTGATCCCAGCTGCCCGCCGGGAAGTCGCAGATCATCCCGTCGTCCCAGTGGGTGCAGGCCAGAATGGACATGGCGTACCGGGCCGCCAGCCGCAGCGAGGCGGCGTCCTTCTCCAGAACGCCGTACATCGCGGCGCGGACGCCGTTGCGGATGAGATAATGGCGGCTGTCCCGCTCCCGGCAGTAGCGGGTGTCGTCCCAGAAGTTGACAAAATCGCCAATGCAGGACTCCGGATCCCAGTAGCTTTCATAGGACGCATCCGGCGCAAAGGGGGACGGTGAACCGGCTTCCCGCTTTTCCCGGTAAAGGGCGCGCATCTGGTCCAGCTCCTCCCCGGAGAAAAAGATCCCGTATTTGGGCCGGAACGCCAGCGGAATGCCCAGAGGATGGAGCTGTCCCTTCCATTCGGCGTCCCAGCAGGAAAACCGGCGAAGATCGTCCGGAAGTTTCCGGCTGTTCTGGAGGCCGATCCAGTTGAACCAGCCCATGCCTGTGCCGCCTGCCGCCAGAACGGAGAGCCGCAGCGACAAAAGCCGTTCTGCTCCCTCCAGAGGCAGGGCGAGCTCCCGCTTTCCTTCTCCAAAAGGCTCGCTCTCCATCCGGCGCGGACCATGGTCGGTCGCCGCCTCAATGCGGACGGCACAGCCCACCGGCACCATAACGGACAGCAGCAGGAGGTCGTAATCCCCCACCGGAAGCCCATCCGGGTAATCGCGGGACATGGAGAGCACAGTCTCCCCCTTCCGCGCCTTCTGCCACTCAAAATTATAGCTGCACCACCAGTCAACCAGTTTTGTCCCGGCTTCTTCGGACAGTTCAAAGGACCACTGCTCCATTTCCCGCAGTTCCGGGTCCCAGAACGGTTCAAAAATGGCCTCCGCCGTATTGATCGAAATGCGTTTCATCATATCGCCTCCTGCAAAAAGGCGGGATATGCTTCGCCATACCCCGCCAAACTGTCACAAGCTTTTATTCAATCTGGGCAATGATGCCGTCCATGATTGCGCCGCCCTCCTGGTAAGCGCGGTTGTACTCGTCGGTCACAGCCTGGCCGCCCGCGTCGTACCACTGCTGGCGGAGAACATCGTAATCCTCCAGCGGACGAGTGCCGGTGATGATGTCGATGATGCCGCTCAGGAAATCCGGCTCGATGTCGGCGGAAATGGCGGTGATCTCCGTATCGGTGAAGGTGCTGACCCAGTCGATGTAGCTTTCACCGGGAACCAGCGTTCCTTCCAGAGCGTACTGGCTGTATTCCGCGTCGTCGGTGCGGGCATAGCGCGCCTGCAATTCCGGCACGCCGGGGGTCGCGCCAAGCATTCTGCTGCCGAACTGGGCCTGCTTGTTGACATCGTCCGCGTACAGGTCGACGTAAGCGCCCACGTCGTTGCGCTCCCAGTCGGTTCCTTCCACGCCGTAGCGGATGTACTCCGCGTCGTCGGTGTTGGCGGAGACAAAGTCGACGACCTGTAAGCAGAGGTTCAGCTTCTCCTCGTCGTTGGCAAGATGAGAGCCAAAGGTTGTGGAGGAGGTGATCGAACCCCAGGTATTGTAGCCGTAGTCGCCGTTCGGGCCTTTGAGTGCAGGGCCGACAACCAGCTCCGCATTGGGATCACCTGAGGTCGCATTCAGGTAGAACTCGCCCTGCGGCGGCTGCGCACGGTTCCAGGTGGCGCTGGTCAGGTAGACGATGCTGCCGCTCGCAACCTTCTGGTTGAAAATCGCGCCGTCGGTGGTCACAAATTCGGGGTCGATGATTCCCATGCTGTACCATTTGTTCAGCAGAGCGAGACCATCCTTGATCTCATCCCGCATCCAGCCATAGGTCAGAGTGCCGTCGTCATTGACCATCCACTTGGCGGGAAGAACGCCGAAAGCGGAGAAGATTTCCTCAAACAGGCGGGAGGTGGAATCCTTGCCGCGGAAGGTCAGGCCGTAGGTATCGCCTGCAACGCCGTTTTCATTGACGTCCTCGGCGATGATCTTTAAGAAGACTTCCTCTGCCTCTTCCAGAGTGGTGGGAATCTCGGTGACGCCTACCTTTTCCAGATAGTCCATCCGCCAGTGATTGGAAAACGGCGCGATGACGCTGGGCTGCATAATGGGGAGGCCCCAGTTCTTGCCGTCGGCGTAGGTGGCGAGCCAGACTTCCTCGCCGTAATCTTTGGTCGCCTCGTAGATGTTGGGGGCGAATTCCCGCGCTTTCTCAATGGGCACCTCGCAGATGACGCCCTGCTCGGCATACTGCGCCACGACGCCCTGCGAATCGCGGTAGATGATGTCAGGGATGTCGCCGCCCGCGACCCGGGTGTTGATCTGGTCCTGCCAGGTGGCGCGCTCGAAGGGCATGAAGTCGATTTCCACGTTGGGCATCTTCTCCATCAGCCGGGTTTCCGCGTCGTTGGCATCCTCCACAGCAGAGTCCACCCACATGGCCCAACTGATCTTGGTCTTTTCTCCGGAATCTGTCCCGCTGCTTTCCCCGGAACCGGTGGAAGCGGTGGACGAGCCGCCCGTGCTCGCGGAGTTTCCGCCGTCATCGCCGCAGCCCGACGCAAAGGGAACCACCATCGCAGCTGCCATCAGTGCGGCCAGGATTCTTTTCGTTGCTTTCATGTTTACGCCTCCTATAAAATTTTTATGTGAATGAAAATGGAACCCGGTTTTTAACCTTTCACCGCGCCCAGCATGACGCCTTTGGTGAAGTATTTCTGAATAAAGGGATAGACGCAGATGATGGGAATTGTGCTGACCATGACGATGGCGCCCTTGGTGGTTTCCGGCGTCTGCGGAGCGGTGCCGGTGTCCACAACGCCGGCCGGGAGGTATTTGTCCAGCTCGTTTTCCAGCAGGATTCGCCGCAGCACCACAGGCAGGGTGAACTTGGAGCGGTCGTGCATGTAGATCATGGCGTCAAAGTAGTTGTTCCAGTGCGCCACCGCGATCCAGAGCATGACGGTCGCCAGAACGGGCTTGGAGAGCGGGAGGACGATCTTATACCAGATGGTGAAGTAGGACGCTCCGTCGATGCGGGCAGATTCCTCCAGGCTCGGGGGAAGCCCTTCGATAAAGTTGCGCATGATGATGAGGTTGTAGGCCGTCACCGCAGAGGGGAGGATCAGCGCCCAGATGGTGTTCATGATGTGCAGGTCCTTGATGAGCAGATAGCCGGGGATCATGCCGCCGCTGAAAATCATGGTGAACAGGATGATAAAGGTCACGCCTTTGTTGAAGGGCATGTCCCGCTTGGACAGCGGATAGGCCGTCAGTGCCGTAAGTCCAAGGCTCAGCGCCGTCCCCAGCACCACCCGCACGAGGGAGTTCCAGAAGCTGCGGATAATTTCGTTGGACTCGAAAACCGACCGGTACGCCTCCAGCGTCGGAGCCGACGTAAACAGGCGGAGTCCCGGTTTCAGCGCCTCGGAGCGCGGAGAAATGGACAGGATGAACAGGTCCCAGAAGGGGTAGAAGGTCACCACCATCAGCAGCGCCACAAAAATGTAGCAGCAGACCACAAACGCGGTGTCCCGCTTGGTATCCGTTTTAATCATGCCGTTCCCTCCTTACCACAGGCCCGCGTCGTGGTCCGGGCTCAGACGCTTGGCAATCACATTGACGGTGACCACCAGAATCAGCCCCACCACCGACTTGAACAGCCCCACCGCGGTGGAAAAGCTGTAGCTCATATCCACAAGGCCGCGCCGGTAGACGTAGGTGTCCAGAATGTCGCCCACATCGTAGACCTGCGGGCTGTAAAGGTTGAATACCTGGTCAAAGCCCGCGCTCATGATATTGCCCATGGACAGAATCAGCATGATGACAGCGATGGGCATGATGCTGGGCAGCGTGATCCGGACGATGCGCTGGACGCGGGTCGCGCCGTCCACAATGGCCGCCTCATAGAGCGACGGATCGATGCCGGACAGCGCCGCCAGATAGACAACCGAACTCCAGCCGATCTCTTTCCAGATGTTGCTGATGACCAGAATCGGCCGGAACCAGCTCTTATCCGCCAGAAAATAGATGGGTGAGCCGCCAAACTGCTGAATGATGGCGTTGACCGCGCCGGTGCTGGGAGACAGCAGGTTGTTGAGCAGGCTTGCCACGATAATCCAGGAAATGAAATGCGGCAGGTAGGAGATGGTCTGCGCTACCCGCTTGAAAGCCTGGTTCCCGATTTCATTGAGGACCAGCGCCAGCAGGATCGGCATCGGGAAGGAGAAGACCAGCTTCAGAGCGCTGATGATGATGGTGTTGGTCAAGGCGCGGGTCGCCGCGTCGGTGGTGAGAAACTTCTGAAAATGCTCCATCCCGACCCAGGGACTGTTCCAGATTCCCATTCCGATATTGTAGTCCTTAAAGGCGATTTGCAGCCCGTACATGGGCCCGTAACAGAAAATAAGAATCAGCGCCAGACCGGGCAGGAGCATCAGATACAGCGCGGCGTAGGGTTTCATCCTCTGCGCCAGCGTCTTTTTCCGGGGCTTCTGCGCCGTTTTCATACCGCGCTTGGTGGTCGCCGCCGACATGCCAACACCTCCAGTTTTTGATTTCATATCTCGTATCAGTATGTTTAGTATATCGTGATTTTTGCCATTTCTCAATGATAAATTTGTACTTTTCTTGAACATTGTTTACCTATCTGCTATTTTTTGCAGGAAACTTCATAGATATTTGGACAAACAGTGCAAGAGGTTGGAAAATCCGCCCTTTCCACCTCGTGAAAGCCGCGGCACTGCCTGTATAAAAAGCCTTCAATTTTTATCAAATTATGTTAATTTTCATCATGGAAATTCCGCAGCGCACACGTTACAATAAAAGTACGCAACCGCATCATCCAAAACAGGAGGTATCTTATGACTGGCAAGGAACTGATCCGGCGGGTAATCGAATACCGCAACCCGCCCCGCATCGGATTTGACTTCAATCCCCCCCATCCCAAGGACATTCTCTGGCTTGCCGGAGCGCGGCTGAAAAGTCCCCGCTATGAGCCCTATCTCGCCTGGGGCGATTACCCGGAGATCAAAGCGCAGGTTCCGGACTTCCGCGGTCAGGTGCACTATAATCTGTTCGGCAACATTTACGGCCGGCTCGGGCACGACAGCAACGGCGAGTGCATCAAGGGCGCCCTCCAGGACAGCTGGGAGCTGCTGGACGGCTACCGGCTCCCCGAGCTGGATCTTTCCTACTACGACGAACTGCGGGCGCGCGGCATTCCGGAGAGCGACAAGTTTGTGCTTGGCTTCATGCCGGTGGCGGCCTTCTCCACCCTGCGGGACGCCCGGCTGATGGACAACGCCCTGGCCGACACCCTTTTGGAGGAAGAAAACGTCCGCCGCTTCCTGCGGCTGGTCACCGAAAAAATGCTGGAAACCATCGAATGCTGCGCGGGAGCGGGCTTTGACGGCCTCATCATCTATGACGACTGGGGAATGCAGCACGCGCCTTTCATCAGCCCCGTCACCTTCCGCAAGCTCTTCAAGCCGGTCTACAAAGAGGCGGCGGACGCCCTCCACGCGTGCGGCATGAAGCTCTTTGTCCATTCCTGCGGGCTTGTCTACTCCTTTATGGAGGACTTCATCGACGCCGGCGTGGATGTGATGCAGTTTGACCAGCCGGAACTCTCGGGCAGCGATGTGCTGGCCGGGGAATTCGGCGGGCGGATCGCCTTCCACTGCCCGGTGGACATCCAGAAGATCATGTCTACCGGAGACCGGGAAAAAATTGAGCAGGGCGCGGCCCACATGGTGGACGCCTTCAAGACTCTCTGCGGCGGCGGACTGATCGCCAAGGACTACCCCACCTGGGAGGATATCGACGTAAAGCCCGAATGGGCGGACTGGGCACGAAACGTGATTTTGGCCCGGGCGGACCTGAAAGGAGCGGAACAATGAGAAAAATCGGTGTGGCAGATTACGGAATTTACGCCTGGGAGGGCGGATTCTTCGACTATCTGGAACGGGTGAAAAAGGTACAGAGCGTGGGCTACGACGGGCTCGAGCGGCTGCACGCCCAAACGGCAGAGCAGGCCCTCACCCTTTCCGCCCAGGTGCGGAAGCTGGGAGCGGACTTCGCCACCTGCCTCGCCCCCACTCCGGAGCTCTCCCTCCAGTGGACGGCGGCGCTGGGGAAGGCATACATGTGGACCAACGTGATTGGCAGAGACTTTGACACCTTCTGCCGGCAGGTCAACTGCCAGATTGCCTACGCGAAGCCCTACGGCGTGGAGGTGGCGCTCCACAACCATCTGGGCTCTCTGGTCGAGACCCAGGATGAGCTGCTCCGCTTTCTGGACGCCTGTCCCGAGGCGAAGCTGGTGCTGGACACCGGGCATCTGAGTGTGGCCGCAGGCGGCGACCCTTTGTACATCGTCCAAAACTATTTTGACCGCATCGCGGCGGTACACCTCAAGGAGTGGGTCTCCACCGACCCCTCCGCCGAAAACTGGTTTGACCGCGGATATTTCTGCGAACTGGGCGGCGGCAACATCCCCTCTCAGAACGACGATATCGTGCGGTATCTGGTGGCAAACGGCTATGACGGCTGGATTTTCGTGGAGCACGACAGCCACAAGCGGGAGCCGCTCCTCGACCTGAAGGCCAGCCGGGACTATCTGCGCCGGCTGGGCGTGTAAAAAGGAGGAACAGAACATGGCAAATCCGATCAAATTGGGGTTAGCCGGCGTCGGCCGCGCCGGCTGGGGAATGCACTGCGAGGAAATCGCCGGCAAAGAGGACCTCTTCCAATTCGCGGCGGCCTGCGACCTCATCCCCGAGCGCCGCGAAAAGATGGAGAAGCGGTACGGCTGCCGCACCTATGCCGACATCCGGGAGCTGGTAAAGGACCCGGACGTCGAAATCGTCGACATCGCCACCCGCTCCTGCGACCACTACGCCCATGCGAAGCTGGCCCTCGAGGCCGGCAAGGACGTCCTGCTCGAAAAGCCCTTCTGCGAGACCTACGCCGAGGCCTGTGCGCTCCGGGACCTGGCCGAAAGGCTGGGGCGCAGGCTCTACGCCCGCCACAACCGCCGGTTTGAGCTTCATTTCCAGAAGATCCGGGAGCTGCAAAAGAGCGGGCTGCTGGGGGATATCTACGAAATCCACATCGCCCGCAACAACTACAGCCGCCGGGACGACTGGCAGACCCTCTCCCAGTTCGGCGGCGGCCAGCTTCTGAACTGGGGGCCGCACATCATCGACCAGTCGCTGCAATTTCTGGATGAAAACGCGGAGATCCTGTGCAGCGACTTAAAGCACACCGTTGCCGCCGGGGACTGCGAGGACCACCTCACCATCGTCTTCCGCGGGCGGGAAAGCGGAACCCTCGTTCACATGCAGATCAGCGGCGGCGTGGCGCTCCCCTGTCCGGACTATGAAGCCTTCGGCACCAAAGGCAGCCTGCGGGTCTTCGGGGATACCATGCACCTCAAATATCTGGACCCCGCTCACCCGCTTCCCGACCCGGTGGCGGACCCCGGCACCCCCGGCCAGACCTTCGGCGCCACCGGCACCTTCGCAAACAGCCTCCCCATCCAGTGGATCGAGGAGGACTGGAAGCGGGAAGGGGAAGATCTGAGCGTCATCTGGACTGCCATGTACGAAAATTACCGAAACGGCGTCCCCTACCCCATCACAATGGAGGAGGCGCTGGCGGTCATCGAGGTCATCGACAAAGTCAAGCGAGGCACCCCCTTCGAGCGGAAGCCCCGGTGAAGGGAGAAGCGCCATGAACGACAAAGCAGTCCTCTATGATTTGGCGAGCCGGGTAAATGAAATCGCCCGCAGCGGGCAGATGGAGGAAAAGCGCCGCCTCTGGCGGGACCAGAACAGCTTCCGGGGGAAGCAGCCGCTCATCTACCTGCGGGCCTTCGCCTTCGACGAGTTCTTTGACTCCTCCGTTCTGCGCTGCACCGATCCCTTCCTCCGGCGGTATGAAAAGGAGCTGCACCAGACTCTGTTCCGGAACGCGCTGGGAGATGATTATATCATCGAGCCGTGGCTCACCCTGGACGCCTCCTACCTCATGGAAAACGGCGAACGCTGGGGCGTGCCGGTAACGCTGGGGGAAAAGCCCCGGGAGGGGGGCGCCGCGGCCTTCGCCCCGATTTTAAAGGACGAGGACTTCTCCTGCCTGAAGCCCGCTGCATACGCGGTGGACGAAAAAAACACCGCTCTGCGGCGGGAAAAGCTGGAGGAGGCGCTGGGCGGCGCGATGACCGTCTTCGTCTCCCGGCAGGGGCCCTACTCCATGTGGGGCGGGGACATTTCCACCGACCTCGCCAAGATGCGGGGCCTCGAGCAGCTCATGTGGGACGCCTACGACCGCCCCGAGTGGCTCCACAGCCTCCTTGCCTTCATGCGGGACGCCATCCTGGCGAATCTTACGCAGGCGGAAAGGGCGGGCGGCTTCTCCCTCGCCGACCATCAGAACCAGTGCATGCCCTACTGCCGGGAGCTTGCAGACCCCGACCCCGCCGTGACCGGCGTCCCGATGAACAGGCTGTGGCGGTTTTTGGCGGCCCAGGAATTCACCGGCTTCAGCCCCGCCATGTTCTGGGAATTTATTTTACAGTACCAGCAGCCCATCCTCGAGAAATTCGGCCTCACCGCCTACGGCTGCTGCGAGAACCTGACCGGGGTCATCCCCTACCTGCGCCGCATCCAAAACCTGCGGCGGATCGCCGTCTCCCCCTTCGCCGACCTGCGCAAATGCGCCGAGCAGATCGGGCGGGATTACATCCTCTCCTGGCGCCCCAACCCGTCCCTCATGCTGGCGACCGGGCTGGACGACGATTTTGTCCGGCAGTACATGCGGGAGAATTTCGCGGTGCTCAAGGAGTGCGGGAGCTTTTTCGATATCACTTTAAAGGACGTCGAGACGGTGAGCCACCGCCCGGAGAACATCCGCCGCTGGACCGAGATTGTCCGTGAGGAGATCGCCCGCTGCTTTTAGGAGGGAACCGCCATGAATTACCGCCAATACCTGACCATATCCGACAAAAAGCGCCGCGAGCTGGAGGAGAAGCGCGAAAATTACGAGAAATTCTCCTCCGACCCTGAAAACGCCCGCCCCATGATCCTGGTCTTCACCCCGGTGCAGCGCAGCTGCACGGTGCGGGAGATGACCCACGACCCCCGGAAGATGCTCCAATGGGGCCTCGACTCCATCCGCGCCCACCTGATGACGGGGGACGACGCCATCCCCGCCGTGCGGGTGGAATTCGGCACCGGGCAGGTCGCCCACGCCTTCGGCTGCGGGCTTTATGAGCCGGAAAACGACATGCCCTGCGCCAAAAACCACATCCTCTCCTCCCCGGAGGAGGCGGCGTCGCTCCCCCTCCCCTCCCTCACCGCGGGGCGGTTCGGGGAGCTCGAGGAGTACCTCGCCTTTTTCCGGGAAAACGCCCCGGACTTTGTGCGCATGCAGATCCCAGACCTGCAGGGGCCCTTCAACAACGCCCACCTCATCCGCGGCAACGACATCCTGCTCGACTTCTACGACGCACCGGAGATGGTGGAAACGCTGCTTCAGAAGGTCACCGATTACCAGATCGCTCTCGCCCGCCGGATGAAAACCCTCTGCGCGATGGACCCGGACTTCTTCTGCGACTGGGGCGGCTGGTGGAAGGGGAGCGGGCGCATCTCCAACTGCTCGCTCCACATGATCAGCGCCGGATTTTACCGGCAGTTTGTGCAAAAATACGACCAGCAGTTCCTGGATGCCGTCGGCGGCGGGCGCATCCACTACTGCGGCACCCACGATAACGGGCTTTTTGACGCCTTTTTCTCGATGGGAAACCTCTCCGGGGTCGACTACGACGGTGCCTACCACGACCTGTGGGAGCTTTCCGAAAAAGCGCCCCGGAACCTGACGCTGCTTCAGTACATGAAGCCCGCCCAGATCGAGCGGCTGCTCGCCGGCGACTGGCCCAAAAAGCGCAACATCATCCTGCAGGTCTCTGCCGGGTCGGCGGAGGAAGGGAAGGACCTCCTCCGCCGCCTGCGGGAGAGCATGCCGGCGTGATTATGCCGGAACAAAGGAGGAATCATTCATGACAAAACGCGAAGCCGTGCTGGAGGCGCTGGCCCACCGCCCCGTCGAGCCGGTCCCCTACTACATGGATTTCACCAGCCAGGAGGGGGAGAAGCTCGCCGCCTACCTGGGCGACCCGGACTTCCGCAAAAAGCTCGGCAATTACTTAAGCTGCGCCTATTACAGCGGGGACTCCCTCCCCATCCCCGGCCGGCCGGGCTATTTCCGGGATGAATTCGGGGTGGTCTGGAACCGCAACGGCGCCGACAAGGACATCGGCGTCATCGAAAAGCCCATCTTCACCGAGCCCGACCTCTCCCTCTACAAATTCCCCGAGCCGGACAAAGAAAAGCTCCACGCCCTCTTCTCCGAGCTCGAAAGGCGGCAGACCGACGGCTTCAAGATCGCCATGTTCGGCTTTTCCCTCTTTGAGCGGGCCTGGACCCTTTGCGGGATGGAAAACCTCCTGGTCTACATGGTCAGCGACCCCGCCTTCGTGGAGGGCCTCTTCGAGGAGATCACAAACTGGAACATGCAGGTGCTCGACATCGCCCTGCAGTACAAATTCGACGCCTTCCACTTCGGCGACGACTGGGGCCAGCAGCGGGGGCTCATCATGGGGCCGCGGTACTGGCGCAGATACATCGCCCCCTGCCTGAAGAAAATGTACGGCAGGGTCCGGGACGCCGGGCGCTTCCTCTCCCAGCACTCCTGCGGCGACATTTACGAGGTCTTCCCCGACCTCATCGAGATGGGCCTCAACATCTACCAGACCTTCCAGCCGGAGATTTACGACGTGGAGAAGGTAAAAAGGGAATACGGGCAGGACCTCACCTTCTGGGGCGGCATCAGCACCCAGGCCATCCTCCCCCACGGCTCCCCCGACGAGGTCCGGGCGGAAACCCGCCGAATGATCCGCATCATGAACCAGAACGGCGGCTACATCGCCGCCCCCACCCACTCGGTGCCGGGGGACGTGCCGCCCGAGAACATCCTCGCCATGCTCGAGGTCTTCTCCGACGGGAAGATCACCGCCGCAGACTGGGGACGGTAAAGGAGGACGCCATGAACGAAAAGGAATACCTGAAGGAACTCGGCAAACGCTACCGGGAGCTTGCCGCCTCCCCCGTGATGGCGGAGCGCGCAGACCTCTGGCTTCGCCACAACGACGGGGACAAGAGCTGTTCGCCGGTCATCATCGAGGTGGACAGCTTCCTCTCCGACCTGCTGCCCCCGCTCCGCTGTGAGGACCCCTTCCACCGGGAGCTCGAGCAGATCATGCTCACCGAGATCATCCGCGCCGAGGAGGTCGGCGACGACCGGGTCATCCCCGAAACGCTCGAGCTGCCCATGCGCATCCATTTCCGCCACCTTGACTACACCCCGAAGATTGCCCACGCGAGCGAGTACGGCTTCCACCCCGAGCCGGTCATCCTGGACATCGAGCAGGACCTTGCAAAGCTCAGGCGCTCGGTCTACTCCTACGACCCCGCGGAGGACCGGGAGCGGCTCGAGCGGGCCAATGAGATCCTCCCCGCGGAGCTCTCCAACCAGAAGCTGCGCTGGCTGCTGGTCTACACCAAATATGTGGTGGATATGATGGGGATGGAGCCGTATTTCTACGCGATGTTCGACAGCCCGGACAGGGTGCACGAGCTGATGGAATTCCTCCGCACCGACCTCGAGGACTACATCCTCTGGCAGGAAAAAGAGGGGCTTCTGACCCCCAACAACGGCAACCATTATGTGGGCAGCGGCAGCTACGGCTTCACCGACACCCTCTCCGGCGAGCCGGTGCTTCGGCAGATGTGGGGGAACCTGAATTCCCAGGAGAGTGTGAGCATCTCCCCGGAAATGTTCGGCGAGTTCGTCTACCCCTACTACGAGAAGACCGCCCGGCTCTTCGGCAAGGTCTACTGGGGCTGCTGCGAGCCGGTCGACAAGATCTGGGACGACTACATCAGCAAACTCCCCCACCTCGCGAAGGTCTCCATCTCCGCCTGGTGCGACGAGGAGGCGATGGGGGAAAGGCTCAAAGACTCCCCGGTCATCTACTCCCGCAAGCCGTCCCCCAACTTCGTCGGGGTGCCGGACGTCTTCGACGAGGAGGCCTTCGCGGCGCACATCCGCAAAACCGCCAAAGCCGCCCGGGACTGCAATATCGAGATCATCATGCGGGATATTTACACCCTCAAAGGCGACCGCGGACGGGCCAAACGGGCGGTGGACATCGCCCGCGCCGTCCTGCAGAGCCGGTAGCCCGGTTTTGGGCGCGCAATTCATTGCAGGGCCCCCGTCTGGTCCGTTTTCGCCATCTCGCCGCGCAGATGGCCGCCCTTTGGGCCGTGGAAGGATGCCGGCTTCCAGCTTGCGTTCTTTTCTTCGTTTACGCTTAAGCAGTTCTTTTACCACCTGCTTGTCTGAATAGCCGTAGCATTCCGCAATTTCCCGCCGCGTTTTCCCCTCTGGCAGCATAGCTTTAATCTCTGGCAGTAGCTCCTGAATATGTGTGTAATGTCGTTTCTTCATGACAAGACCCCCTGATGTAGCCTATTTTCCTACATCAGGGGGCTTTTGTCACTGTCCTTTTTTACTGGACCTGTTCACAATGGGGGAGGGGGGATCACGCGCCTCAGTCCGCGAGGGAGCCCATCGGATCCCAGGGGTTCAGTTCGATCGGCTCTTCAGAAAGCAGGGCCGCCTTTTCGCCCAGGTATTTGCGCTGGACGACCGCCTGGTAGACGAACTGGTCAAACCAGCTGTCGCTCGCGATGTAGTAGCCCTTGTTGCCCTTGTCGTCGCCCCAGCTGTTCTCGATCTTCCAGCGGTTGGGCTTGCCGTCAACGAGGTTCACGCCGGTGATGACCATCGCGTGGTTCATCGCGCTGTCGCGGTAATCGAGCCGCTCCTCCTTGGTCAGGCGGAAGGTGAGGCCGGTCAGCTCCTCGTAGCCGAAGGAGCGGTCGTCCCAGCTGCCGCCGGTGCGGTCGCCGAATTTGCCGACGTCGCTGCCGAACCAGACGACCTCCCCGTCCTGGAGCTGCCGGATGACGAGGGCCTTGAGCTCCTCCATCGGGAGATTCAGGTAGGAGACGCGCTGCCCCTCCACCACGTTGCCGAGGTAGCGGACGGTGTACATCCGGTTGTAGGGCTTGTCCTTGGTCGGCGCGTGAATGATGCTGACATAGTCGTCGAGGTCCATCCCGACGTACTTGTCGTAGAAATCGCGCGGGGTGAGGTCCCGGTCGGCGTGGTAGCATTTCTCCTTGTCGGTGCACTCGAAGTCAAAGCGGGCGGGCGGCTCGCCGTAGCAGGTGCAGAGGTAGCAGAAGATCTTGCCGAGCATCTCCTCCTTGGCGGCGCGGAGGTCCTCCATCGGGCTGCCCGCGGCGTGCATGGCGCGAAGCTTAACGGCGCACTCTTTCAAGTTGGTGTTGAGCAGGCTGTTCATCATGCCGGTGTTGCTGCTCTGGAAGGTCTCGGGCATGACGTTTTTGGGGACGACGCCGTACTTTTTGACCACATTGACGAACATATCCCACTGCCCGCCGTCGTGGACGCCGTTCTGCAGGACGGTCGCGAGGACGCGGTCGTCGGCGTCGAGGTCGAGGGTGTCGAGGATGGTCTCGAGGAAGTAGTTTGCCCGCTCAAACTTGTCCCAGAAGGCAAGGTAGCTCTGGGAGAGCTCGAAGTCCTCGAGCCCCATTTTGGAAGCGACCCGCTCCCGCAGGACGTTTAAGGCCGCGAACATCCAGCAGCGGCCGCTCGCCTTCTGGTTGGTGACGGGGAGGGTGGGGATTTCGATCGAGAAGTTGTGGTGCATCCGGGCGGCTTCGGTTCCGCAGAAGGCGGCGTCGGCGAGGCCGGTCTTGGAGAGGGCGTTGGCGGCGATCCGGCGGGTCTTATCGTTCTCATACTGCGCGCGGAAGGCGGAAAGCTGTTCTTCGGTGAAGGGTACTGCATCTTTCATGGGATCACGCTCCTGGAATTTGGTAGTAGGCTGTCCGTTTCAGACACCTCCATTATAGCAGAATCGCAGTTTTTTGCAAGTATTCTGTCGAAAAAAGGCGGCGCTGCCGCAAAAAATTCTCCGTTCTGCGCAAAAACCCCCGCCTTCTTCCGAAAGGCGGGGGGAAGGGGCGGCCCTTAATACTGACGGCCCCAGTAGAGCATGTGCTTGGCGGGCTTGCCGCAGCAGACGCAGGTGTCGCCCAGGTGCTCCTCCTCGAAGGGGATGCAGCGGGACTTGATATTGGTGCGCTCCTTGATCTTGTTCTCGCACTCCTCGTCGCCGCACCACATGGCCTTGATGAAGCCGCTCTTATTGTCGGCGATCTCGAGGAATTCCTCCCAGTTGTGAGCGACCCAGGTGCGCTCCTCGCGGTTTTTGAGGGCGTTGGCGTAAAGCCCGTCGCGGACGGCCAGCAGCGCCTGCGGGACGGCGGTCTCCAGCTCGTCGAGGGAGACGACGATCTTCTCGCGGTTGTCCCGGCGGACGAGGACGCACTGGTTCTGCTCGATGTCCTTGGGGCCGATCTCGAGGCGGAGGGGGACGCCCTTCATCTCATACTGGCTGAACTTCCAGCCGGGGGAGTTGTCCGACTCGTCGAGCTTGACCCGCGCGATGGGCTTTAACCGGGCGGCGAGCTCCCGCGCCTTGTCGAGGACGCCCTCCTTGTGCTGGGCGATGGGGATGATGACCAGCTGGATGGGGGCGATGTCGGGCGGCAGGGCGAGGCCGTTGTCGTCGCCGTGGGTCATGATGATGCCGCCGATGAGGCGGGTGGAAACGCCCCAGGAGGTCTGGTGCGGGTAGGCGAGCTTGTTATCCCGGCCGGTGAACTGGATGCCGAAGGCTCTGGCAAAGCCGTCCCCGAAGTAGTGGGAGGTGCCGGACTGCAACGCGACGCCGTCGTGCATCATCGCCTCGATGGTGTAGGTCGCCTCGGCGCCCGCGAACTGCTCCTTCTTGGTCTTCTGGCCCTTGAGGACGGGCATGGCGAGGGACTGCTCGCAGAATTCGGCATAGACGTCGAGCATCTGGCGGGTCTCGGCCATCGCCTCCTCAGCGGTTTCGTGCATGGTGTGGCCCTCCTGCCAGAGGAACTCGACCGAGCGCAGGAAGGGGCGGGTCGTCTTCTCCCAGCGCACGACCGAGCACCACTGGTTGTAGAGCATGGGCAGGTCGCGGTAGGAGTGGATGACGTGGGCGTAGTGCTCACAGAAGAGGGTCTCGGAGGTGGGGCGGACGCAGAGCCGCTCGGGGAGCTGCTCGGAGCCGCCGGTTGTCACCCAGGCGACCTCGGGCGCGAAGCCCTCGACGTGGTCCTTCTCCTTCTGGAGGAGACTCTCGGGGATGAACATCGGCATCGAGACGTTCTCATGCCCGAGCTCCTTAAAGCGGGCGTCCAGGATGCGCTGGATGTTCTCCCAGACGGCGTAGCCGTAGGGGCGCAGGATGTAGCATCCCCGGACGCTCGAGTAGTCGATGAGCTCCGCCTTCTTGACGATATCGGTGTACCATTTTGCGAAATCCTCGTCCCGGGAGGTGATCTCCGCGACGAGCTTGTCCTGTTTTTTGGCCAAATTGATCGCTCCTTCTCTGCAAAATTGCTGCTGTCCTCCATTATAGCAGATTTGCGGGCGGATTTCAATAAAAAATGCCCGGCAAACTGCGCTCCGGGCGGAAAATACTGGAAACCGCGGGCGGGATGTGCTATAATACCGGATAGAAACGAACTTCGAAAGGATGAGGCCCGATGTATTCCTTTGTCTGGCGGCAGGAGCCCGAGGACCTGACCGACCCTTACTTTATCCGCAAAACGGTATTTATCGACGAGCAGGGCTTTTCGGAGGAGTTTGATGAAACCGACAGCCTCGCCCTCCACCTGACCCTCTATCTGGACGGCGCGCGCGCCGGATGTGTGCGTCTCTACGAAGAGGAGGGCGGCTGGCACATCGGCCGGGTGGCGGTGCTCAAACCCTTCCGCGGGATGGGGCTGGGGGCGGAGCTGATGCAGGAGGCGGAGCGCAAGGCGGTCTCCCTGGGGGCGGACGCCGTCTCCTTGAGCGCCCAGGTGCAGGCGCAGGGCTTTTACGAGAAGCTCGGCTACCGCTCCGTGACCGGCCCCTATCTCGACGAGCACTGCCCCCACATCGGGATGGAGAAAAAGCTGCGCGGCTAAGGGAAACTTTTCCTTTACACAGGCCGGCAGTTATGGTACAATGAAAGGTGAAAAAAGCAGAGTAGGGTTCCGCGCGTTAAGTGCCGTCCGGACAGGGAGTTGCCGGGTGGACGAAAAGCCGACAGGCTTGCGGTGCGAAGCCCGCATCCCGCTGCTATATACCGGGGAGAATGCCTCCTGCAGGTATGTGGCTACGAGTGACATGTCTGCAAGGAGGTATTTTTATGGAAAGAACACTGTTTGCAACCCCCTTCAGCGCCGAATACTGGCGCCTCGCCGCAAAGGAGCTGAAAAAGCCGAAGATGCTGGTCGTCGCGGCGCTGCTCATCGCGCTGCGGGTGGCCCTCAAGTCGGTGGCCATCCCGGTCGGGCCGTATTTGAACATCACGGTCGGCTTTTTCGTGAGCGCCCTGGGCGCGATGATCTTCGGCCCGGTGATAGCCATCCTGGCGGCGGCGGTCTCCGACACGCTGGGCTGCCTGCTCTTCCCGAGCGGGGCGTACTTCTTCCCCTTTATCTTTGTGGAGATCGCGGGGTCGCTCATCTTCGCGCTGATGCTCTACCGGGTGAAGGTCACGACCTGGCGGGTCATCCTGTCGCGGTTTCTGGTGATGTTTGTCTGCAACCTCGTCCTCAACCCGGCCATCATGATCCTTTACAACAAGATGGTGCTGGGCGGGGAGTACGCCTTCCTGACGGTGCCGCGGCTGGTCAA
>CALXIG010000112.1 GCA_944388305.1 uncultured Clostridia bacterium | reverse complement strand
GCTGGAGAAGAAGCTCGATGAGGTTTACATCACCGTCAACAAGAACGCCATCCCCAACGACCCCCAGAGCCCCTTCATCACCAGCGGCGTCCGCATCGGCACCCCTGCCGTCACGACCCGCGGCTTTGATACCGGAGATATGGATGTCATCGCCGAATGTATTTACCGCACCGCCTCCGATTTCGAAGGCACGCAGGACGCGGTCCGCGCCGAGGTCGAAAAACTCTGCGCCAAGCATCCCCTCTACGAGTGAGGCGGGACGCTCCGGTTTGCAATGAAATGAAAAGAAAACCGCCCGGATCTTCCGGGCGGTTTTTGCTTTGCGCGTGCGCGCTGTGCGGGGAGGTCAGCAGCAGCAGGTATTCCCGCAGTCGCAGCTGTTGCAGCCGCAGTTGTTGTTGCCGCAGCCGCAGTTATTATTGCAGCCGCAGCTGTTGGTGCATCCACAGCCGCTGTTGCCGCCGCAGACAAGGAGGAGAAGGATGATAATGATGATCCAGCTGCAGTTGTTTCCGCCGAAATAGTTCATACGAGTGAACCTCCTTTGATTGATGTATCCTATACTATGAGGAGGTTTCCAAATGTGTTACCGGGTTTTTGGCGGAGGGATGTCCCCGTTTTGAGCGGCAAAAAGGCGGCCAGCCCGCAGCCCGAAAGCAGCGGCGGCCGCCCCTCACAGTTGAAGGAAGTGCCATGAACGCGCACCCGTTTTACACGCCTGTGCGCTTACGCGTTTTCTTCAATGTATTTCACGATGTCGCCGACGGTCTTGATATTCTCTACCTGATCGTCCGGAATTTCCACGCCGAATTCATCCTCGAGGGACATGACAAGGTCAACAACGTCCAGGGAATCGGCGCCAAGGTCCTCGGTAATCGAAGCCTCCAGAGTGACCTTTTCTTCCTCGACATCCAGCTGATCCACCAGAATGGTGCGGACTTTCTCAAATACCATGAGATTTGCCTCCTTCTAAAATGATACAAGTTTTATTATAACGCAAAGCGGTTATAACCGTTGAGATTCCGGCGAATTGGTCATTTCTTCAAATTCACCGATTTTTCTAAATTTATTATACCGTGCCTCCAGCAGATTTGCAATACTTTTTTGCCGGAGAATGCGCAGACTTTCCAAAATTGTGTCGGCGATGGTCTCCGCCATCAGCTGAGGGTTGGTGTGAGCGCCGCCGGGCGGCTCGGGGATGATGCCGTCGCAGACGCCGAAGGCGGTCAGATCCTCCGCAGTGATGCGCAGCTTCTCCGCAGCCTCCTTCTCTTTGGAGGCGTCTTTCCAGAGGATGCTGGCGCAGCCGCGGGGGGATATGGCGCTGTAGACGGCGTTTTCCAGCATGTAGAGGACGTCGCAGACGCCGAGCGCCAGCGCTCCGCCGGAGCCGCCTTCTCCCAGCACGATGGAGATCACCGGAGTTTTCAGCTTGCTGAATTCAAACAGGCACTGCGCGATCGCCATGCCCTGTCCGCGTTCTTCGGCCGCGATGCCGCAAAAGGCGCCGGGGGTGTCGATAAAGCAGATGACCGGGCGGTGGAATTTCTCCGCCTGCTTCGCGAGGCGCAGCGCCTTGCGGTAGCCTTCCGGATGGGGAGAGGCGAAGTTGGTTTTTTTGTTCTCCTCCAGGTCCCGGCCCTTGACCTCGCCGATAACAGTCACCGGGATGCCGCTCAGGCGGCCGATGCCGCCGAGAATGGCGTGGTCGTCGCCGAAATAGCGGTCGCCGTGCATCTCATAGAACTCGTCGAAGATCATCGGGATATAGTCGTTGACGGTCGGGCGGTTTTTGTGGCGGATCAGCTCAATGCGCTCCCAGGCAGTCAGTTCATTCATGGCTTGATCCCTCCGTTGCTTCGAGATGGAGCTTTAAGAGCTTGGAAATGGTGCGCCGCATATTGACCCGGCTGACGATCATATCCACGAAGCCGTGCTCCTGCAAAAATTCCGCCGACTGGAAGTCGTCGGGCAGCCGCTGCTTGATGGTGCCTTCGATGACCCTGCGCCCGGCAAAGCCGACGAGCACCTTCGGCTCGGCGATGATGATGTCGCCCAGCGACGCGAAGGAGGCGGTGACGCCGCCCGTCGTGGGGTCGGTGAGGACGGTGATGTATAAAAGTCCCGCGTCGGAGTGGCGGGCCACTGCGGCCGAGGTTTTAGCCATCTGCATCAGCGAGAGAATGCCCTCCTGCATCCGGGCGCCGCCCGAAGCGGCGAAGAGGACGACCGGAAGCCGCTTTTCGGTCGCGCGCTCAAAGGCACGGGCGATCTTTTCCCCGACAACCGAGCCCATCGAGGCCATCATGAAGTGGGAATCCATCACCGCGATGACGCATTTTCGGGTGCGGATGGTGCACTCTCCGGTGAGGATGGCGTCGTTTAAGCCGGTCGTCTCGCGGGCTGCCGCGAGCTTTTCCTCGTAGCCCTCGAAATTCAGCGGATTTTTGGAGAGGAGGTCCGGGTCATACTCGAGAAAGCTGCCCTTGTCCACCGTGATGTCGAGCCGCTCCCGCGCGGATATGCGGGAGTGGTAGGAGCAGGCGGAGCAGACCTTCATGGCCGCCTTGTATTCGTCCATGAACATGACGTTCTGGCAGCGGGGGCATTTGAACAGCAGGTCGCTCGGGATACGGGAGCGGACCGGGCTGCCGCTTTTACTGTCGTAATCCAGCCGGGACTTGACGACTTTGAATAAATCTTCCAGCATAAGAGTACCTCAGCCTTTCCAAGCAAAGTGTCTGGCGGCGGTCAGGGCTTCTGCGGGAAGAGGTCCCTGCGCCGGTTGAGGAAGCCGATATCATAGCGGCCGGCCTCCACCTCGCCGTCTTTTATTAAGTTTAACTGAAAATCGATGTTGGTGTCAACCCCTTCCACCAAAAATTCTGCCAGAGCCCACTTCATTTTCATCAGGGCCTCGGCGCGGGTAGGGGCATAGACGATCAGCTTGGCGATCATCGAATCGTAGTAGGGCGGAATCTCGCAGCCCTGATACATGGCGGAATCGATGCGGACGCCGGGACCGCCCGGCATGTGCAGGCTCTTGATACGGCCGGGGCAGGGGCGGAAGTCGAGGGCGGGGTTTTCGGCATTGACGCGGCATTCAATGGCGTGGCCGGTCATCTTGATATCCTCCTGGCGGAAGGAGAGCGGCTCGCCCGCCGCGATGCGCAGCTGAGTTTTCACCAGGTCGACGCCGGTTACCAGCTCGGTGATGGGGTGTTCAACCTGAATGCGGGTGTTCATCTCCATGAAGTAGAATTCCTCCCCCGAGAGGAGAAATTCTACGGTGCCGACGTTGCGGTAACCGCAGGCAGCGGCGGCCCTGACCGCGGCCTCGCCCATTTTCGCCCGCAAGGCGGGGGTCATGACGGGGCAGGGGCACTCCTCGATCATTTTCTGGTTGCGCCGCTGCAGGGAGCAGTCGCGCTCGCCCAGATGGAGAATGCTGCCGTAATTGTCGGCGACGACCTGAATCTCGACGTGGCGGGGGTCGACGATAAATTTTTCCAGGTAGATGCCGTCGTTGCCGAAAAAGCTGCCGGCCTCCTGTTTGGCGGCGAGGATGGCGCTCTCAAGCTGCTCCTCGGTGTCGACCTTGCGGATGCCGCGTCCGCCGCCTCCGGCGGAGGCCTTGACCATGACGGGGTAGCCGATCTCGCGGGCGATCTCCTTCGCCTCGCTGACGGTGGAAATCTCCCCGTCCGAGCCGGGGATGACCGGCACGCCGGCCGCCTTCATGGTCGCCTTGGCCTCGGCCTTGTCGCCCATCCGGTCCATCGCGGAGGGCGGGGGGCCGATGAAGGCGATGCCGCACTTTTCGCACATGCGGGCGAAGTGGGCGTTTTCCGAGAGAAAGCCGAAGCCGGGATGAACGGCCTCGGCGCCGGTCAGCTCGCAGGCAGCGAGGATGGCCTTGATATTCAGGTAGCTGTCCGCGGTTTTGGGCGGACCGATGCAGATGGCCTCGTCGGCGATCTGGGCGTGGAGGGCGGAGCGGTCGGCTTCCGAAAAGACGGCGACCGTCGCGACGCCCAGTTCCCGGCAGGCGCGGATGATCCGCACCGCGATCTCGCCCCGGTTTGCAATCAGTACTTTCCGAAACATGGTTTACGCCCCCAGCACCGAGGAAAATTCCGCCGTGGCGATCTTTTTGCCGTCCACGGTGGCGACGCCCTTGCAGAAGCTGACGCCGTGAACCGTCTTGATGACCTCGACCTCGAGGGTGAGGGTGTCCCCGGGGCCGGCCTTGCCGCGGAAGCGCGCCTTGTCAATACCCGCGAAAAAGGCAATTTTTCCCCTGTTTTCGGGGAGGCAGAGGGCGCAGACGGCGCCGGTCTGGGCGAGCATCTCGATGGTCAGGACGCCCGGCTGGACCGGCTCCTGGGGGAAATGGCCCTTAAACCAGAATTCATCCGGCTTCAGATATTTCTTTGCCACCGCCCGGACGCCGGGCGTAAGCTCTACCACCTCGTCGATGAGGAGGAAGGGGTCGCGGTGGGGGATGATCTCTTTGATTTGCTCCAGGTTGAGAACGGACATGGGAAAACCCCTTTCTTATTCGATGATGAGAACCGGCTGGCCGTATTCGACCGGCTGTCCGTCCTGGACGAGAATCTTTTTGACCTTGCCGTCAAATTCGCTCTGAATCTCGTTCATCAGCTTCATGGATTCGATGATGAAGAGGACGTCGCCCTTCCGGACCGTTTTTCCCTCGGTGACGAAGGGAGGCTTGTCGGGCGCGGGGGAGGCGTAGAAGGTGCCGACAATGGGGGATTTGACAATATTGCCGGACGGCTCCTCCGCTTTCTGCACAGAGACGGCGGCCGGGACGGCGGGGAGGGCGGAAGCCGCCTCGCTCTGGACGAGGATTTCCTTCTGCTCCGCCTTGAGGGTCAGGGAGAAGTCGCCGTCCTGCACCTTGAGGGCGGTCAGGCCGGAAGCGGCCATCTTTTCCATCAGCTCCTTGATTTCGGAGACTGTCAGTTTGAGATCGGACATGGGAAACACTCCTTTCCGGGTCAATCCCGGTATTTCTTGAGGCAGAGGGTGGCGTTGTGGCCGCCGAAGCCGAGGGAGTTGGAGAGGGCGGCATTTAAGTCCGCCTTGCGGGGACCTTCCGGGACGCAGTCGAGGCCGCACTCCTCGTCGGGGACCTTGTAGCCGAGGGTCTGCGGGATGACGCCGTTTTCGAGGGCGAGGGCGGTGATGATCGCCTCGACCGCGCCCGCCGCGCCGAGCATGTGCCCGGTCATCGACTTGGTGGAGGAGACGGGGGTATCCTTGGCGTGATCTCCGAGCGCCTTTTTGACGGCGATGGTCTCGTACCGCTCGTTGATGGGGGTGGAGGTGCCGTGGGCGTTGACGTAGTCAATATCTTCCGCCTGCAAGCCGGCTTCTTCGAAGGCGAGCTGCATGGCTTTGGCGGCCGCTTCGCCGTCGGGGGCGGGGCTGGTGATGTGATAGGCGTCGCCGGTCGCGCCGTAGCCTGCGATCTCGGCGTAGATGTGGGCGCCGCGCGCTTTAGCGTGTTCGAGCTCCTCGAGGACGAGCATCCCGGCCCCTTCGCCCATGACAAAGCCGTCCCGCTCCTTGTCAAAGGGGATGGAGGCGCGGTCGGGGTCGGAGGAGGTGGAGAGGGCGCCCATGTTGTGGAAGCCGGCCGCCGCGAATTTGGTGATGGAGGCTTCCGCGCCGCCGGTGACGCAGGCGTCGAGGTAGCCATGTTTAATCTGGCGGAACGCCTCGCCGATGGCGTGGGAGGAGGTGGCGCAGGCGGTGACAGGGGCGAAGTTTACCCCCTTGAAGCCGGTGCGGATGGAGATCATCCCCGCGGCCATATTGCTGATGAGCATGGGGATGAAGAAGACGGAGACCCGCCGGCTGCCTTTCTGCTCAAATTTGGTGTGTTCTTCCTCAAAGGTCTGGATGCCGCCGATGCCGCTGCCGACGATGACGCCGACGCGGTAGGGATCGAGGTCCTTCAAGTCGGAGCCGCAGTCGTCCATCGCCTGTTTGGCGGCGCAGAGGGCGTACTGGCAGTAGCGGTCGGTGCGCCGCTGCTCCTTTTTGTCCACGACGGGGGAGGGGTCAAAATCCTTGACCTGGGCGGCGAGCTTGACCTCGATGTCCGAGGTGTCGAAGGAGGTGATGGGGGCGATGCCGTGCTTCCCGGCGAGAATGCTCTCCCACATGGTTTTGGGATCGTTTCCGATCGGAGTGACGGCGCCGATCCCGGTGATAACGACTCTTCTCATGCGCAGCCTCCCGTTACATCGACATGCAGCCGGAGACCTCGAGGACCTGCCCGGTCACATAGGAGGCCTTATCCGAGGCAAAGAAGGCGACGGCGTTGGCGATGTCCTGCGGCTGGCCGAAGCGGCGCAGGGCGATGTTCGCCAGAATCTGCTCTTTGTATTTTTCGTCCAGCACGTCGGTCATGGGAGTCTGGACAAAGCCGGGGGCGACGGCGTTGACGGTGATATTGCGGGAGCCGAGCTCCTTGGCGGCGGTCTTGGTCATGCCGATGATGCCGGCTTTGGCGGCCGAATAGTTAAACTGTCCGGCGTTGCCGTAGATGCCGGCGACCGAGGAGATGTTGATGATGCGGCCGCTCTTCTGGCGGATCATGACGCCGCTCGTGTGGCGCATCATGTTGAAGACCGATTTGTAGTTGACGTTGGTGACGGCGTCGAAGTCCTCCTCCTTCATCCGGGGCAGGAGGCCGTCGCGGGTGATGCCGGCGTTGTTGACCAGCACGTCGATGCTGCCGAAGCGCTCCTTGACGGCCTTGACCATCTCACCGCAGGCGGCGTAGTCGGAGACGTCGCAGAGGAAGCACTCGGCCTCCACGCCCAGGGCGCGGCAGGCTTCGGCGGTTTCGTTTCCTCCGTTTTCGAGTTCGCGCTCGCCGCGGCAGTTGATGGCGATGTTGAAGCCCTCGGCGGCCAGGGTTTTGGCGATGCAGGCGCCGATTCCCTGGGAGGCGCCGGTGATTAACGCGGTTTTAGCCATAGATGTTCATCCTTTCCAAAAATCAGAGCCCGAGCTGGGCGGCGCGGTCTTTGAGCAGCGCCTCTCCCTGGGCGAAAATTTCCTCGATAATCCGCCTGCAGGGGCGAATCTCCCGGACCATTCCGGCGATCTGTCCGGCCATGAAGCTGCCGTTTTCCAGGTCGCCTTCCTTGACGGCCCGGCGCAGGGAGCCCAGCGTCTGCTGTTCAATCTCCTCAAAGGTGGCGCCCTGGTGTTCCAGATCGTTGACCCGCTTGGTGAAGCGGGATTTTACCTGGCGGCAGGGGGCTCCGCCGCAGATGAGGCCGGTGACGGCGGAATCGGTATCCTTGGCGCCCAAAACCAGCTCCTTGTAGTTGGGGTGAATCTGGCACTCCTCGGAGGCGAGAAAGACGGTGCCCATCTGGATGCCCTCGGCGCCCAGCATCATGGCCGCCGCCAGCCCGCGCCCGTCGGCGATGCCGCCCGCGGCGATGACCGGGATAGACACCGCGTCCACGACCTGGGGCACAAGGCAGATGGTGGTCGTCTGGCCGATATGCCCGCCGGACTCGGTCCCTTCGGCGATGACGGCGTCCGCGCCCGCGCGCTCCATCCGCCGCGCCAGGTTGACCGACGGCACAACCGGAATGACCTTGATGCCCGCCGCCTTCCAGGCGGCCATGTACTTGCCGGGATTTCCGGCGCCTGTGGTGACAAAGGCCACGCCCTCCTCCACCGCGAGCTTTGCGAGATCGTCGGCGTTGGGACTCATGAGCATGATGTTGAGGCCGAAGGGTTTGCCGGTGAGGGTTTTGGCTTTGCGGATCTCCCCGCGGATGACCTCGGCAGGAGCGGAACCGCCCGCGATGATGCCGGCGCCGCCCGCATTGGAGACGGCCGCGGCTAGGGTGGATTCGGCGACCCAGGCCATGCCGCCCTGCAGGACGGGGTACTGGATGCCGAGCAGTTCGGTAATTCTGGTTTTCATATCCAAATCAAATCCTTTCTGGTCAATACTCAAAGACCGCGCCGCCATAGACGAGGCCCGCGCCGAAACCGACGGCACAGAGGGTCTGCCCGCGCCGGATGCGGCCGTCCCGAACCGCCTCGTCGAGGGCGATGGGAATGCAGGCGGAGGAGGAGTTGGCGCGCTCCGCGATGTTGCAGATGGTCTTTTCCATTGGGAATTTCAGGGCGCTGTTCGCAGTCTGAATGATGCGGATGTTCGCCTGATGGGGAATAAGCCAGTCCAGCGCCGCGGGTTCGATACCGTATTTGGCGCAGGCTTCCCGCACAGCCTTCGGCATGGCGGTGACGGCAAATTTATACACCTTCTGCCCGTCCATGTAGAGGGTGCCCGGTTTGGCTTCGGGAAATCCGTCGCAGGAGGCGGTGGAACGGGTCCGGACAAAGGGAACCTCGTTTTCGGGGAAGCGGGCAAAAAGGGTGTGGGCGCCGGTCCCGTCTGCGCCGAACGCCGCGGCAAAGGGCCTGTCTGACTTCTCCAGCACGACCGCCCCGGCGCCGTCGCCGAAGAGGACGCAGGTGCTGCGGTCGGCGTAGTTGGTAATCTGCGACAGCTTTTCAGAGGAGATGAGCAGAACCCGGCGCATTCCGTCGTGCAGGTAGAGCCGCGCCATGTCCAGCCCGAACACAAAACCCGCGCAGGCGGCGTTGATGTCCAGCGCGAGGGCGTTTTCCGCACCGATGCGGCCCTGCACAATGCAGGCGAGGGAGGGGGAGGCGTAGTCGGATGTGACCGTCGTGCAGAGAATGAGGTCGATATCGAGGGGGGAAAGCCCCGCGCTCTCCAGGGCACGTCCGGCGGCGGCAACGGCCATCTCAAAATTCGCGCCGTCGTGGATGCGGCGGCGGCTGATGCCGGAGTGCTTGACGATCCATTCGTCCGAGGTGTCAACATACCTGGTAAATTCTTCGTTTTCAACCACCCGGTCGGGTACGAAGGAACCGGTTCCCAGAATTCTGATTCCCATCTTCAAATCCTTTCTGCTCCGTATGGCCCGCGCCGGCAAAGAAACACTTGCAAATCGGGCGCGGATTTGTTATAGTGAAAGAGGAAACATCTTCCGCCGTTTCCGGCGGAAAGACAGGGCAGCGTCTCGTTGTCTGTTACTATTGTACTGATTTGCAGCAGGTTTGTCAACAAGCAAAACGGCTCCCCCCGCACGCTCAGCGGAAAAAGCAGGGAGAAATTCACAAAAAAGTAACAAATGAAACGAAAAATGCGCAAAAGCTGCCGTGCCGCAAAATTCAGTTTTGAAAGGACGTTTTGAGATGAACGCACTTCTTTTTTCCGGACAGGGTTCTCAGAAGCCGGGCATGGCGGTCGAGCTTGCCGGGCATTCCGCCGCCGCGAAGTCGGTTTTCGATACGGCCTCCTCCGTTCTGGGCTATGACCTGCTCGCTGTCTGCCGGGAGGGAACGGCGGAGGAGCTCGCCGCGACCGAAGTGGCGCAGCCCGCGATCATGGCCGCCTCTCTGGCGGCGTTTGCCTGCCTTGCGGAGGCGGGGGTCCCCTTTTCCGCGGTAGCGGGCCACTCGCTGGGCGAATATGCCGCGATGGTCGCCGCAGGGATGCTGGAGATGGAAGAGGGCTTCGCCCTCATCAGGGCGCGGGCCGCCGCGATGGGGAAATGCGCCGCCGCACAGGGCGGGTCGATGGCCGCCATTGTGGGTTCGGACGAGGAGACGGTGGAGAAGATCTGCGCCGGGACGGCAGGGTACGTGGTTCTGGTCAACTTCAACTCCCCCGCCCAGACGGTGGTGGCCGGAGAGACAAAGGCGGTCGCGGATGTCTGCGCGCAGTTTGCGATGATGGGCAAGCGGGCGGTCCCGCTCGCCGTCGCCGCAGCCTTCCACTCCGAACTCATGCGGCCCGCCGCCGATGAATTTTACGGGGAAGCGAAGAAATTTACCTTCCGGGCGCCCCGGGTGGACTTCTACTCCAACCTTTCCGGTGAAAAGCTCACCGATTTTTCGGACATGCCAGAACGGCTCGCGCGGCACATTGTCTCGCCGGTGCGCTTTACCAAAGAGCTCGCCGCGATGCAGGACGCCGGGATGGACATCTATCTTGAGTGCGGCCCCGGCAGGGTGCTGACCGGTCTGGTCAAAAAGACCTTAAAGGGCGTGACCGCCCTGAACGTCGAGGACCTGAAGTCGCTGGAAAAGGCGCTGGAGGCCTGCAGGTAACAAAAGGGGGAATTTTATGAAGGTCCTGCTGCTCAACGGCAGCCCCAATCCGGCGGGCTGCACCTATACGGCCCTGTCCGAGGCGGCCCAAACGCTCAACGAAAACGGCGTCGAGACCGAAATCGTCCAGCTCGGAAAGGAGCCCATCCGGGGATGCACCGCCTGCGGCGGCTGCGCCAATAAAAACGGGTGTGTTTTTCAGGACGGCATGGTGAACGATTTCATCAAAAAGATGGCGCAGGCGGACGGCCTGATCGTCGGCTCGCCGGTCTATTACGCTTCCGCGAACGGTGCGCTGGAATGCTTCCTCGACCGGGCATTCTACGCCGGCGGAAAGCTGGCCTTCGCACACAAGCCCGCGGCGGCGGTGGTTTCCGCCCGGCGGGCCGGCACGACGGCCACGCTGGACGAGCTGCTCAAGTACTTCACCATCTCCCAGATGCCGGTGGTTTCCTCCACCTACTGGCCGATGGTCCACGGCAACACGCCGGAGGAGGTCCGGCAGGACCTGGAGGGCCTTCAGACCCTGCGCAACCTGGGCCGCAATATGGCCTGGCTGCTCAAATGTATCGAAGCCGGGAAGGCTGCGGGCGTCTTCCCACCGGAGGCGGAACGCGGTGCAGGCACCAATTTTATCCGCTGAGGCGGGCGCGGCCTGCTTCGCGCGGCTGATGGAGCTGCACGTGCGGGCGTTGTACACGATGGATCAAAACGAACGGCTTTCTGCGGTCAACGAGCCGTGGGGCGGCGGAAAACGGGCGCCGGTTTTCTGCCTCGCGCGCCCGCGAAAGGGCAGGGTGCTGCCGTTTTTCCGGGACGATGTTCCGGAAAAGCTCCGGGAGCTTGCGTTGGCGCTCTGCCGCCGTGAGCCGGAGGACGCGCCGCCGCTTTCTCTCCCGGCAGGCGCTGCGGCGTATTGTGCCCTGTTTGCGGGGGAACCCGAGGCGGAGCGCTGTTACCTGGTTCCGGAGTCCCGGCCGGATGCGGGCGCGATTTTTTTAACAGAGGAAACGCTCCCTTTGTTTGCGCAGGGGGAATTTTCCTGGCTCAGGGAGGAATTCCCCAGTACCCTCCCCTGCGCGGGCTGGCTGGACGGTTCCCGGGCGGTGTCGGTCTGCCGGAGCGTGCGCATCACCCCGCAGGCGCACGAGGCCGGGATTGAGACGCTTTTGGAATTCCGCGGCCGGGGGTACGCGGAAAAGGCTTTGGCGGCGTGGGCGGACGCGGTCCGGAAATCGGGCGCGTTCCCTCTTTACAGCACCGGTTTTTCCAACCGGGCCTCCCAGCGGGTGGCCGGGAAGGCCGGACTGCTGGAAATTGGCGAAGGTTTTGCAATCTGGCGGGAAACAGAATTTTAAGGAGGTCATTTTTATGAAAGCGATGAAACTTTTCCCCGCGTTTAAGGACTATCTCTGGGGCGGCACCAAGCTCCGGGACGAGTACGGCAAGCAGTGCGATCTTGCCAAGGTGGCCGAGAGCTGGGAGCTCTCCTGCCACAAGGACGGCAACTCCGTCATCGACAGCGGCGAGTGGAAGGGCACAACCCTCGCCCAGTATGTCGAAAAGGCCGGCAGGGCCGTTTTGGGGACCAACTGCGAAAAATTCGAGAATTTCCCCATCCTCATCAAGCTCATCGACGCCAAGGACAACCTTTCGGTGCAGGTCCACCCCGACAACGAGTATGCCTTGCGGGTGGAAGGGGAGTACGGCAAGACCGAGATGTGGTATGTCGTCGACTGCGACCCCGGCGCGTCGCTGCTCTACGGCTTTACCCATGAGATCTCCAAGGAGGAGTTCAAAGAGCGCATCGAGAATAACACCCTGCTGGAGGTGGCAAACAGCGTTCCCGTCCACCCCGGCGACGTCTTCTTCATCGAGGCGAAGACCCTCCACGCCATCGGCAAGGGCATCCTCATCGCCGAGATCCAGCAGAACTCCAACACCACCTACCGCGTCTACGACTACGGCCGGGTGGGCGCCGACGGCAAGCCCCGCCAGCTCCACATCGAGAAGGCGATGGACGTCACCCGCCTGGCTCCGCCCACCCGCCCTGCCGGCAAGCCCCAGGGCGAGAAGGAGCGCTTTGACGGCTATACCTCCGTCCTGCTGGCCTCCTGCGAGTATTTCACCGTCCACGAGATGGAGATCTCCGAGAAGGCCGCCCTCTGCGCGGACGAAACATCCTTCCACTCCCTGCTGGTGCTGGACGGCAGCCTGACCCTTTCGATGGACGGCGAGGAAATGGCGCTCAAAAAGGGCGACAGCGTCTTCATCCCCGCCGGGGCGGGGAATTATGTCCTGACCGGCAAGGCCAGGCTGGTTCATACCGCCGTGTAAGGCGATGTCCGGACTTTACGCGCGCATTTACGAAATTGTGCGCAGCATCCCGCCCGGAAAGGCGGCCACCTACGGGCAGATCGCCCTGCTGGCGGGGAACCCGCGGCTTTCCCGGGTGGTGGGGTATGCCCTTCACAAGGCTCCGCCGGACGTCCCCTGCCACCGGGTGGTGGACCGTCTGGGCCGGACGGCCCCGGTTTTCCGGCAGTATGGGGACGACCTCCAGAAGCGGATGCTTTTGGAGGAAGGCGTTTTCTTCACTCCGGACGGCCGGGTGGACCTTGCCCGCTCCGGCTGGATCGTCTGACGCGCGGAACGCCGGTTCCGGCGCAGCTTTCCAAAATTGCAAAAGGCGCAGCTCTCCGGGGCGCGCCTTTTTGATTTTCGGAGAAATCCGAAGAAAATGCCGTTAAAACGGGCGGCGGAAGCGGCAAATGCAGCATTCCGCACCGGCGGCGCCCCCTTTCCATAGTATGATGCAACAGAATTGATTCTGTGTACCATCTGAAAGGAGGAACCTCCATGTCCAATGCGTGCGGATGCGGCTGTGCCCGGCGCCAGAACAGAGGCTGCCGGAACAACCTGATGACCCTGGAATCGACCTGCTCCGCGCCGGTCGAGACGACCTGCGGGTGCGGCTGCGCCCAACAGGATGCAAACAATTCTTCCTCTTCCTCCGGAAATGAAACCTGGCAGAGCCTGTGCGGCTGTCAGGCGCCGGAAAACAACTGCAATTCCTGCGGCTCCTGCTGCGATTCCTGCTCCTGCGGCAGTGGAAACTGCTGTGATTCCTGCGGGTGCGGAAACTGCTGCGACCCATGCGGCTCCTGCGGGTGCGGGGACTGCGGCTGCGGCGGAGCCGACACCAGCATTCTGATGCCGGATGCCGGACCGGTTTCCTGCACCTGCCGCTCGGCCTGCCCCAGCGCCGACTGCGACGACCCCGATGTTCCGCTGGTCAGGGACTGCGCCTGCTGCGGGTGCGGCGGTATCGCCGCCGGATGCCGGCTGTGCTGTGACCAGAACGGGAACTGCCGGATCTATCCCTGTACCTGGCGCAACAGCTTCTGGCCGGAATTCACCCATCCCAGGTGGCTCTGCTGCAAGGATTTGTACAACGTGAGATAACGGAAAAGAAAAATGCGGCCTGCCGGAACATGCGGCAGGCCCTTTTTTGCGGAATTTTTCGGGACAGGGCACTTTGCGGCGGATTTTTTTCGCCCGCCTGTCAGAAATTGCCGGACGCGGATTTTATGCTGTTGAAAGGAGTGACAGCAGATGGCGAAATATTGTCCTGCTTGCGGAAGTTTTTTCTTATATGATGATTCTCAGACGGTTTGCCCGGACTGCGGGCGCAGATTGGAGGTTTACCGCCCGTATGCTTCTCCGAACGTGGAGACCCCGCCTCCGGCGGAAGAGCGGCGGGAAACGCGCGGCAGTACCCCGCATTTTGAACAGGCGCAGCAGCAGTGGACGTATGCGGCCCCTCCGTCCGGCGGACAGAACAGACAGGCCGGGGGCGCGGCGCCGTCCAATCCGGCTTTTCGGATTCAGGAGGGCGGACGCTGCATTTTCCGCGGGGCGGTCTTCCATGTAGACACGGTTGTGCGGGAGTACGGCTTTCTGCGCAAGGTATTTTACAGCGTATTTTCCGGGGAACCGTTTCAGCTCGGGCGGACCAGCTATCTGACCAACATCCGGCTGGAGGAGCACACCGACGCGGGTTTCCCCGAACAGAGCGAGACGGTCATTTACTACGGGGATATCGAGTCCCAGCTTGCCACCGGCGACGACGTGCAGATCCAGTGCGTCCGCCACCGCGGGCGGTACATGGCGGAGCGGATCTATTCCTTTGACCACAACCGCTCCCTTTCGCCGGAGAGCATCCGGGTTTCCGCGTGGCTGGTGCGCGCGCTGTTTCTGTTCGTGGTGCTGGCGCTTTTTGCCTTTACCACAGAGGTGATTTACTTTTTCGCGTCCGGGGCGTTTCTGGCGTTGCTCTCGCAGCTCATGCTCCCGCTGATTCTGATCGGAGCGCTCTGGTTCTGGCTGCGTTCCCGGCGGTGGCGCAGGTAATCTCAGAAAGGAAGGAAGATCATGGCAAACTACCGCATTCATCAGATGAACGACCGGCTCAGACAGGCGGGAGAGCGGCTGGCCTGGTACGGCGGCGCGTCCCCTGCGGGCGTGTCGGAGCGGGACGCACAGGCCCCCGCTCCGCTGCGCTTTGTCCGGCTTTCGGGATACCGCCGCACCCTGACGGTCCAGGAGCTCTTCGACCGCGTCCGGCAGAGCGCCTCTTTGCTGCTGCACAGGCCGGCGGCGCTGCTCCTTCTTTCCGGAAAAAACGGGCTGGAGGTCTGGTATGGGCTTCCCTGGGATGCAGGAGAACCGCTCTTTCTGACGTCTGCCATCCCCGACGTCCGGCTCTCCGATCAGCCGCTTTCCCCCGCAGGGCTTGCGCGGTACGGCGCGCACGGCGGCGTGCTGGCGGGAGAGTTTCACGCTGAGGCGGAGGGGCTGGACCGGCTGCTCACCCTGCTGGAGGGACGGGAGTTTCTGCTCGCGCTGTTTTCTTCCCCGGTTTCCGCAGTGGAAACGGAGGAGGCCAGGCGGGCGCTGGAGGCGGAGCTTGACCGCTATCAGGAACTGGAACGGATTCAGTACTCCTTCGGCAGCGGCTTCGGCATCCGCAGTCAGGACCGCCATTTTCCCGGCGCAGGGCTGCTCATCGACCAGCTCCACAAGCAGAAAAAACTGCTGGATCAGGCTGGCGCGGGCTGCCGGGCGAGTTTTCTCTACGCCGCGCCCGGCCGCGAGGACGCCGCGCTCGTGGGCAGCCTGCTGGAAGGCGCCTTCCCCGCCGCGGAGGGCGGCAGGGCGGAGGCGATAGCCCTTCCTTTCCCGCTGTTTGCCCCGGAGGCCGGCGGATTCCGGCTGCCGCGCAGCCCGGAGCGTCCCTTTTTCGACCGGCTGGCCCCTTATGTCTCCGCCGGGGAGCTGGGCGGCTGCTTCTGTCCGCCATTGCACTTTCACCCCGGGCTCTCCGTTCTCGAGCCGGAGGAGGCGGGTGCGCTCCACCCCTTCGACCGGTACGCCGGATACAGCGGGGATGGGCCGTATCTGGAGCTGGGGAAGACCCCTTCCGGCCTGCCGTACCGCCTGTCCGTCGACGCGCTTTCCCGTCACGCCTTTGTCTGCGGGCGGAATCGGTCCGGCAAGTCGACCACCGTCCAGGCGATTCTCCTCTCCCTCCCCGTTCCGTTTCTGGTTTTGGAAATGCGGAAAAAGGAGTACCGCCGCCTGCGGGGCGCCATTCCCGCCCTGCGGGTTTATTCGGCGGGCGGAGACGCGCTGCCGCTGCGGTTTAATCCCCTGCGGCCCGCGCGCGGTGTCCGCATAGGGGAGCATATCAGCGGGCTGATGACCGCTTTCACCGGGGCGTTTGATCTGGAAGACCCGCTGACCGGCGCCTTCACCGGACTGCTGGAACAAACCTACCGCGATTTTGGCTGGAGCCTCGAAACGGCGGCGCCCGCCCGCCTCCCGGCGGGAAGGCGCTACCCCACCATCCGGGACCTTGCGGACCGGATCGGGGATTACGTGAAGGAGCACGTCCTTCACGGGCCGGAGGTCCGCGCCAACATCCACGGCGCGCTCGACAACCGCATCACCCAGCGCCTCTGCACCGGACTCTGCGGCCGGATTTTTTCCGGCGGGGAGGAGATCGCCGGCGCGCTGCTGTCCGGCCCTGCGGTGGTAGAACTGGACGACTTACAGGGCGAGGAGTGTTCTCTCGTCGCCTCCCTGCTGCTGCTCTCCCTCAACGAGGTGATCCGCCGCCGGGAAGAAACGGGCGGGCTGCGCAACCTGCTGGTCATTGAGGAGGCTCACACCGTCTTCCGCGCGCCCTCTGCCGGGGTGAGCCGCTCGGCCGCCCGGGTGACCGAGCAGTTCAGCGACATGCTCGCCGAGCTGAGCGCCTACGGCGCGGGGCTGCTGATCGCCGACCAGCGCGCGTCGGTCGTTCATCCATCTGCCATTGCCAACACCTCGGTCCGCATCATTCACAACCAGGATGAACGGGAGGACGTCGACGCGGTGGCGGGCGCGCTGCACCTTCAGGAATACCGGCGCGGCCTGCTGGCCGAGCTTCGTCCCGGGCAGGCAGTCGTTCGGGTGGCGGGGGAGCACGAGATCAGCCGCATTCAGGTGACGGACCGGGCCTTGCAGGCGCCGCTGCCCTTCAGCGAAGGCTGCGTTTTCTGCGGGGCGAAGACCTGCTGCCGGCAGCAGGTCGAATCGCTGCTTGCCGGTGCGAGCGGGCCGGAATGCGCCTTCTTCAGCGCCGGCCTGTTTCATCCCGACCCGCGCCGCGCAGAGGAGGCGTACCGCACGCTGGGACAACGGTTTTCTCTGCGCGGCGAGGCGCTTTTCTGCATGGCGGGCGCGCTGGCCTCCCGCTGCGGCGGCCGGCCGCTTTACGAACAGCGCCGGGCGCTCGCCGCCCTGTATGCGCTGGAAAAGGAGGAAGAAAGATGAAGGAACGGTTCCGCGAAACAGACTTGCCCGCCGATTCCGGCGAGGAAAAACGGCCGGAAGAGAGCGGCTCCGGCGAGCTTTCCGGGGATACCGGCGAGATGCTGCTCGTCGATTCTCCGGAAAAGTACAGGAGCGCGGAGGAGATGACCGAATACGGCCGGGATGTCGCCGAAACCACCAAGCAGAATCTCATGGCGCAGCAGGGGGAGCGGATGGGAGAGGCCAATCTCCAGCGGCTCGAAGCCCACGATACCCGCGGCCGGGTCGAAGTCCTCGATTACCAGGATTTTCACGAACGGTTTCCCAACGCCCAGCCGGGCGTCATCGGGCTTTACCACAACGGGACGGTCTACGCGGTCAACGGCCATCAGGATATGGTCACCCACACCCTCACCCACGAGACGGCCCACCTCTGCTCCCACAAGGCGGAGACCTTTACCGAAAACGGGGACGGCAGCAGGCAGCATGTCTATGCGAGCGGCCTGCTCCGGGTCGAAACCAGTGTCGACCCGGACGGCGTCCGCCACACCAGTGTCTCCAACCGGGCGCTGAACGAGGGATTGACCGAGATGTACACCATCCGGGAATTGACCAGCCGCGGCGACTGGCAGGCGGCCAACGCCTATCAGGCGTACAGTCCGCAGCGCGGTTACTGCTCCCGGCTGGAGGGAATCCTCGACCCGGGGACGCTGGAAAGCGCCTACTACGGCGGCAATCTGGACGGACTCAGGGGAAATGTCGAGCGGCTGACCGGTGACCCGGGCGCGTTTGACCGGATCTCGATGAACCTTTCCGCCCTCGACAACCCCGAGCAGGCGGAGGCGGCCCGCGAGGCGCTGGAAAACGACTTTATGGCCATGTCGGAAGCCCGGTTTGCCGAGATCTCGGCCGAAGCGGGGACCTTTGACGGATTTGGAACGGAAACCGCGGAGACCGGCGGCGCCGGAGAGATTGGCGGCACCGGCGGAGGCGCTGCGGAAATCGGCGGCGGAGACTCCGGCACGGGCGGCGACCTGGGAACCGGCGGCGACACCGGTTCGGGCGGCGATGCAGGCGACACCGGCGGAGATTCCGGCGGCGACGACGAAGAATAGGAGGAACGGCAATGCGTATGTTGGAAGAGAAGATCACATCCGGCGTTCTGCGCCTTTATGAGGAAAAAAGACGGCCGGGAGACCCTGCGGCAGACGGCGAAATGCGGCGCGGCATCCTCGCCTGGATCCGGCGGGAGGACGTGGAGCGGCGCCTCTATGCCGCCCGGGAAAAATCGGGACTTTTTTCCTACCTTTTGAAAAATGAGATGCGTTTTTTTGTTGATATGAACGGCCAAATGATGTATAATTATTTTTACAAGCTGGAGGAAAAAGCCGCCCTGAGCGACCTGTCGCGGCAGATTTTCCGCCTGGCGCGGGAGGGCGGAACGCTCTCTGCGGAACAGGCGCGGGAATGGGAGCAGCGCCTCTACGAGGCGGCCGCCGGACTGCTCGACGACCCGGCGTGCAGCGATTTTGCGCAGCGGGAGGTTTCGGAGTCGCTGCTGGACCTGGCTTGGGCCCGGGGAGAACGCGGCGCGGCCAGCATCCGGCTGGGGAGAGAACTTTGAGAAGGGAAGGATCACGATGGAAGACAGGCGTTACCGCCGTCCGGTGGAGTATATGGACGCCCGGCTTTATGAAAAATACTGCCTGGCGGTCCGGGAGGGGGACGCCGCAGCCTGCGCGGCGGTGGAAGAGGCCATGGCGCTGATGGTGCAGAACCTGCTGGGGAGCTATTTGCAGTACTATCAGGGCTTTCTGTACGGCGAGCACAAAGAAGACATCCAGTCGGAGCTCTGGCTCCGGGCATGGAAGGCTCTGCCGATCCGCTGTCTCGATCATCCGAGCGTCTATCAGCTGGCGTACTGGCTGAGAAGCAAGGTCCGGGGCTATATTTCCGGCCTGAAGCGCCGGTCAGACTCCCAGCCCGTTACCGTTAGCCTCACCCCGCAGGAGGACGATGGGCAGGCACCGGATCCGGCTGACCCGGACGCCGGGCGCGACTTGGAAAAATGGGAGCTGCGGGAACGCTGCGCGGACTCTATGCGCACCCTCCTTTCGGTGCGCAGAAGCCCGGCGGCTATTTTTTCCTACGCCTTCTGCCGCCTTTTTTATTCCCACATTCCGGAGGGGAGGCTATGCAGGCAGACCGGCGAATCCCACCCGGAGGAGCGCTCGGTCAGCCGGCGGCTGGAGCGGGAGTACCGCGCGGTCGCCCTGTTCCTGATGCGGCAGGATACCTTTGACAACTTTTCCTATCTGTTACAGCGGATCTGCTGTCAGAATTTGCGGGAAGCGGATTTTATTCAGATAGACCGGGCGCTGAAAAAACCGGATGGAGATGCGCTGGCCGGAGACCGGACCTTCGGCGAAGCCGGCGGCAATGTGCAGAATATCGACACCTGGAACGCCCGGGTCCAGCAGTCGCTGCTCAGGGCTGATGCCGCTCAGGAAGGGAGTATTGCGAAATGAACTATGACGAACAGCGGAAAGTTCCGCAGGAATGGAAGGAAAGGAAAGACGGCGCTTCCGCGCGGGAACCTGCGGTGATCCCGGAGGAATGGGACGGAGAGCACCCCTCGCTGATGGCGCTTTCCCGTTATCTTGCGAATGAAAACCCGGACCCCGGCGAGGTGCTGGCCTATACCCGCCACCTCGCCGTCTGCCCGGAATGCAGGCAGCTCGCCTCCGCCATGGAGGCCCTCGAGCGGGCAGCCGCCCTGGCGGATACGTACGGCGAATACGCCGAAGAGGATCTGGAGGACTTTCTGGAGGGCGTGAACGCCCGCTCCGGCATATCCCCCTTCAGCCCGGAGAAACTGACGCGGGAAAACCTCTCCAGCTGGGCGGAGGGAGAAGTGGTCTTCCGCTTCGCCGCGCGGTGGGAAAACGGCCGCTTCTCGTTTGCGGACGGCGGAGAGGAGCTGCGGCTCTCCAGTCTTTTCCGCGGGGAGTACCTCCGCCTTGCGGCGCACTTTGACGGCGAGGTTCTCTGCCTTGAGATGGAAGGGCGGAAAAACGGCTGGCACGATCTTCCCATTCTCTTTCTCTACCCGGAGGGGGAAACGGAGTTCGCAGCCGAGATCATGGCGCCGGACCGCAGGCCGGACGGCGGGATGCGCTACCTTCTGGATCTGGAAGGGCTGCGCCGTGAAAACTTCGAGGCTGAGCTGAAGGTCAGCCGGTACGAATTTTAAGACGAAACGAGATCGGGAGGAATCAACGATGCTGGATAATCTGCTGCGCGTGTATCACATGGTGGACGAAACCGAGGTCCTCGGGCCCGGGAAGCTCTTCGGGCTGTGGACCCAGGGCTGCCCCCGCCGCTGCCCGGGGTGCATTGCGCCCGGCTCCCACCCGCGAAACGGCGGGCAGCTGGTCGAGGTGGACCGCCTGGCGGGATATATCCGCTCTCTGCCCGGGCTTTCCGGTATCGTTGTGAGCGGCGGGGAGCCGTTCCTGCAGCCCGCCCCCCTTGCACGGCTGCTGCGGCAGCTGAAAGACGGCCGGGATTTCGGCGTGGTCATCTACACCGGCTACTGGCTCACAGAGCTGAAGGCGATGCGCGACCCGGCAGTGGACGAGATTCTGGGCGGTCTCTGCGATCTGCTCGTTGACGGGCCGTATGTCGAGGAGCAAAACGACGGCATGAGCCTTCGCGGTTCGGCGAATCAGGGCGTCCACTGCCTCACTCCCCGCTGGGAGAAGGAGGCCGCCGAGCTCTATGGAAAAGAGGGCCGGCAGGCTGAGGTCCGGGTGGACGGGGACGACGTCTTTGTGGTGGGCATTCCCCAGAAAGGGACCAGACAGCTCATCGCCCGCGCGCTGGAAGAGCAAAAGAGGCGCGAATAATAAGGAAGAAAAGAAAAATGGGAGGAAGCGGGCGACCCTCTGAAAGCCCGCGCCTGCTGCTGAAGAAAGGAAAACCGCCATGGCTTATCAGGAATTTTTTCCCCATCTTTCCCTTGTGAAAATCCGGCGGGACAGCCCGCGTTTTGCGCTCCCGAAGCGGCCCGCCGCAAAAGCCCGGGACAGGCAGCCCGTCCCGCCGGAAGGCCCCGTTCGGGACCGGAAGGACAGCCTTTCCTGCTTCTTCACCGAATTGGAGGAAGCGCTTCGCATCCCGAAGAAGGAAATACTCCGCATCCCGAGGGGGACCAGGGTGGTTGCGGACGGAGCTTATGCCGGCCGGAAGGACATCCGGCGGGCGGTGATCCCGGAAGGAGTAACCAGAATCGGGGAAAGCGCCTTTGAAGGCTGCGTCAATCTGGAAGCGGTTTCGTTGCCCGGCTCCCTGCGTTCCATCGGGACGAGCGCCTTCCAGGATTGCGCCAGCCTCCGGACGGCGGTTCTCTCCGAAGGAGTGGCCGAAATCGGTTGGACCGTCTTTTTCGGCTGTGAAAACCTCGAAAGGGCCGTACTGCCCGCCTCCCTGCGCGACATCGGCATGGGCGTCTTCCTCAACTGCCGGAAGCTGCGGGAAATCATCATCCCCGAGGGGATGACCGAAGTGCCGCAGGGCGCCTTTACCGGCTGCGAAAGCCTTGAAAGGGTCGTCCTTCCCCGCTCGCTGGAGGCCATTGAAAGGTCGGCGTTCCGGGAATGCAGGTCCCTGCGGGAGATCGTCATCCCGGAGGGGGTGGTTCGGATCGGGTGGAACGCCTTCCGCGGCTGCAAAAGCCTGATAGAGCTCCCGCTGCCCGGCGCGCTGGAATATATCGGGCAGGGGGCTTTCCGGGAGTGCGCCTCCCTGCGGGAAATTTCCATCCCGGACAGGACGGACCGGATCGAAGCAAAGGCCTTTTACGGCTGCGTCAATCTAAAGGCCGTCTCGCTCCCCGACGGGTGGAACTCGCCGGAGAGGCAAAAGACGCTGGATGAAGCGGACGTCCCTCTGAAAGCCCGCGCCTACCGCTGAAGAAAGGAAAACCGCCATGGCTTATCAGGAACTTTTTCCCCATCCCTCCCTTGCGGAAATCCGGCGGGACAGCCCGCGTTTTGCGCCCCCGAAGCGGCCCGCCGCAGAGACTGGCCCGTTCCCCCTGCCGGATATCCCCGGCCGGGACCGGAATTCCCTCTTCTTCACCAAATTGGAGGAAGCGCTCCGCACCAAATCGGCGGAGGAGACGCTCCGCATTCCGGAGGGAATCGAAACTGTCCCGGTATGGGCCTTCCTGGGACGCACGGACATCCGGCGGGTGGTGATCCCGGAGGGGGTGACCGAAATCGGGGAAAGCGCCTTTGAAGGCTGCGTCAATCTGGAAGAGATCACGCTGCCCCGTTCGCTGCGCGTCATCGGGGACTATGCCTTTCGGGACTGCTCCTCCCTGACGGAGGCCGTTTTGCCGGAAAATGTGACGGAAACCGGCGTGGGCGTTTTCATGGATTGTGTGGACCTTCGGCGCGCATCTCTCCCCGCCGCGCTCAAAACCGTCAGCGCCCATACCTTCTGCCGGTGCTGCCGCCTTCGCGAGATCTCGATCCCGGAGGGGGTGGAGGAGATTGGGACGAACGCCTTTTTCTGCACGCCGCTTGCGTCGCTTACGCTGCCAGACTCGCTGAGAAAGATCGGGTGGGGCGCCTTTGACGGCTGCGATTCGCTCAGGCGGGCGGAGCTCCCCGCCTCCTGGAAAGGGCCGGGAAAGAGGTTCCTTCTCGCCCGCGCCGGCCTTCCCTCGAAAGCACGCGTTTACCGTTAAGAAAGGAGAGCCATCATGTCCAGTCAGGAGATTCTCACCCATCTTTCCCTCGTCAGACTCCGCCGGGAGAGCAAACTGCTCGCGCCGCCAAAGCCGCGCCTCCCCGCCGTAAAGGTCCGGGACGGCCTTCTCTCTCTGCCGGACGGCCTCGGTCGGGTGGAGGAGAGGGCTTTTCAGGACCGGAAGGACATCACCTCCCTTTCCATCCCTGAAAGCGTGAAGGAGATCGGCGATTGGGCTTTCAGCGGCTGCGAAAATCTGGCGGGAGCCGTCCTTCCCCAGCGGATGCAACGGATCGGCTTCGGCGCCTTCTGGGGCTGCAAGGGACTCGTCTCCTTTACCGTCCCGGAGGGTGTCGAGCTTCTGGATTTTACCTTTGTCCTGTGCGAAAATCTGGAACGCATCTCGCTGCCATCCACCCTGCGGGTGATCGAGGGGGCATTTTCTCTCGCCGCAATGCGGGAGATCTCTCTGCCGCAGGGCCTGCGGTCGATCGGGGCGGACAGCTTTCACGGCTGCCGCTACCTGCGGGAAATCTCCATCCCGGACAGCGTGACCGCCATCGGCGCGTCCGCCTTTGCAAACTGCCGCGCCTTAAAGCGGGCGGAACTTCCCGCCTCCTTCCGCGCGCCGGAAAAACAGACGATGCTCGACGAGGCGGGAATCCCCGAAGAAATCCGCGCCTACCGCCCGCGTTAAGAGAGGAGAAGCAACATGCCAGAAGAGAACGAAAGATTGTTCTGCCAGCCCGTTATCTGTATGGCTTACCGCCCGGAGGAGCCTTTCAGCGTCCCGGCGGACGTCAAAATCGTGGAGGGCTTCCGCGGGAGAGACTACCGCGAGGCTGCCATCCCGGAGGGGGTGGAAATTCTCGCCAACTGGGCCTTTGCGGACTGCGGACAGATGGAGCGCGTCCTGCTGCCCTCCACCCTGCGGATCATCGGGGAGCACGCTTTCCGGCGATGCGGCTCCCTCCTGGAGATCGTGATTCCGGAACAGGTCGCGGAAATTCGCGGCGGGACCTTTTTGGGCTGCCGGACGCTGCGGACGGTCTCCCTGCCGCCCGCGTTGCGGGAAATCGGCGCCTACGCCTTCTGCCTCTGCGAGTCCCTGCGGGAGATTGTCCTCCCGGACGGGGTGCGCTCGATCGGGCGGGGGGCCTTTGAGGGCTGTACCGCCCTCCGGCGGGTCGAGCTGCCCGCCGCTTTCCGCGTGCCGGAGATGCAGAAAACGCTCGACGCGGCGGAGATCCCCGCGAACGCCCGCGTCTACCGTTAAGAAAGGAGAGCCATCATGGCCAGTCAGGAGTATTTTGCCCACCTTTCCCTCGTGAAAATCCGGCGGGGGAGCAGGCTGTTCGGGAAGGAGGGTGTCTGCTGTTTTCCCGAGGGGACGGCGGTCATCGCGGACAGCGCCTGTCTCAGCCGGGATGATCTGAGGCGGGTCGTAATCCCGGAAGGCACGGTCGGAATCGGGAACATGGCCTTTGCCCTGTGCTTCCATCTGGAAGCCGTCTCGCTGCCCGAATCGCTGCGAAAAATCGGCGATTCGGCTTTTGCCAACTGTCCAAGCCTCACCGGAATTTTGATTCCCGATGGCGTGGCGGAGGTCGGCATCTGCGCGTTTTCCCACTGCGACAGCCTGGAAGCGCTCGCGCTGCCCGGCTCCCTGCGGGCAATCGGCGTGGGGGCGTTTGACCACTGTGCCTCCCTTCGGGAAATTGCCTTTTCCGAGGGAGTG
Source organism: uncultured Clostridia bacterium (assembly GCA_944388305.1). Lineage (GTDB taxonomy): Bacteria > Bacillota > Clostridia > Oscillospirales > Ruminococcaceae > Merdivicinus. The sequence goes on along the minus strand of CALXIG010000112.1, from coordinate 4,377 downwards.
GCGGAAATCCCCGCCTATGCGCTCTGGGGATGCGAACGGCTGGAAGAGGTAAAGCTGCCGGGAACCCTGCGGGTCGTCTGGAACAGCGCCTTTTGGGAGTGCGGGAGTCTCCGCGAAATTGTCATCCCCGAGGGCGTGACCGAGATCCGGAACGGCGCCTTCAGGCAGTGCGGAAAGCTCGAAAGGGTCCGGCTGCCGGATACGCTGCGGCGAATTGAGTACGACGCCTTTGAAGGCTGTACCGCCCTCCGGCGGGTCGAACTGCCCGCCCTCTTCCGCAGCCCGGAGATGCGGAAAATGCTCGATGCGGCGGAGATCCCCGCGAAAGCCCGCGTCTGCCGCCGGAGCGGAAATTGAGAAAGGAGCACCGCCATGACAGACACGCTGGAAAAAGCCTCCCTCCGCGCGGCGGAAAAAAGGCCGGAGCGCTCGTCCCCGAAAGGAAGAATTCCTGTGGAAAAGATCAGGATCGGGATTGACACCGGGCGCTGTTTCCCCGGCGCGGCCGCGCGGGCGGAGGCGGGGCGCCCGCCCCTGCTGCTTTTTGATCTGGCCGCCGGGGAGCAGAATGCGGAAAAGAGAGGGAAAGAGGGCGGATAACAGCGGCAGGCGCGTTTCCGGCCGCCGGGTGTTCTCCCCTTCCGCGAGGTGTCAGAAAATGCGGAAGCGGCCCTTTTTACTGTGTGAGAGTTTCCGCAATGCCTGTTCCGCCGGAGAGGCGGGAGACGCTGAAAACAGGGCGGCGATTCCCGGAGAAGCCGGCGCATACCGCGAAGAGTGAGAAAGGAGAAGGTCATGGCAGATATCCTGGAAAACGGCGTCCTGCGCATTGCAAAAGAGACCGGAACCATTTTGCCGGAGGCGTACCGGGGCCGGGCGGACATTCGCGCTGTGGAATTTCCGTGCGGGGTGCGGAGGATCGGGGAACGGGCATTTGAAGCCTGCGCAAATCTCGCCGGGGCCAGCCTCCCCGCCACTTTGAAGTCAGTCGGGAAGGGGGCCTTCGCAGCCTGCCCTGTCCTGCGGGAGATCTCCCTCCCGGAAGGGGTGGGGGAGCTCGAACCAAACGCCTTTTTCAGCTGCTGGAAGCTGGAAAAGATCGCGCTCCCCGCCTCTCTGAAAAAAATCGGGGACAAGGCGTTCGCGGACTGCGTCTCCCTGCGGGCGGCCGTCCTCCCGGACGGAATGGAGGAGGCCGGAACAGGCGCGTTTTACGGCTGTACCGGCCTTGCGCGGCTCACGCTTCCCGCCTCTCTGAAAAAAATCGGAGACAGCGCGTTTGCGTACGGAAAGTTCGCAGAGATTGTGATTCCGGATGGGATGGAGAAGATCGGCGAGAGCGCGTTTGTGTTCTGCAAAAACCTTGCGAAGGTTTCCCTCCCCGCCGCATGGAAATCGCCGGAAAAACAGACGATGCTCGATGATGCGGGTATCCCCGCGTATGCTCGCGTCTACCGCGAAGAGTGAGAAAGGAGAAAGTCATGACATATGTCATGGAAAACGGCGTCCTGCACATCGCGGAGGGGACGGAGGTTGTTTTCAGAGAAGCTTACAAAGACCGGCGGGACATCCGCGCGGTTGAAATCCCGGAGGGGGTGAAGTTCCTCACCAACTGGGCCTTCGCCGGCTGTACCCGGTTGGAACGCGTCTCCCTGCCTTCCACCCTGCGGGTGATTGGGGGGCACGCCTTCGCCGGGTGTGAAAGCCTGCGGGAAATCGTCATCCCGGAAGGGGTGGAGAAAATCGCCGGGTATGCCTTTGAAGGCTGCAAGAAGCTGGAGAAAGCCGTGCTCCCCGCCTCCCTGAAAACCGTCTGGAGGTATGCCTTTGCCGGATGCGAAAGCCTGCGGGAAATTGCCATCCCGGAAGGGGTGGAGCAGATTTCCCGGTATGCGTTCTGCGGCTGCGGTGAATTGCAGCAGGCGCGCCTTCCCGCGTCCTTAAAAACCATTGGGAGAAATGCCTTCGACGGCTGCGGGTCTTTGCGGGAAATCGTCATCCCGGACGGGGTGGAGACAATCGAGTTCCACGCATTCTACCACTGCAACAAGCTGGAGAAAGCCGTGCTCCCCGCATCCTTAAGGAACGCCGAAGTAGCCTTCAGCGGTTGCGAAAGCCTGCGGGAAATTGCCATCCCGGAAGGGATGGAGAAGCTCCCCTGGGACATGTTTTTCAACTGCACCTGTTTGGAACAGGTTTCCCTCCCCGCCAGCCTGCGGAAAATCGAGTTTGACGCTTTTGAGGGTTGCATTGCCCTGCGGGAAATCGCGATCCCGGAAGGGGTGGAGTCCATCGGCGAGAAGGCCTTTGCCGGCTGCCGCCGTTTGGAACGCGTCTCCCTGCCTTCCACCCTGCGGGTGATTGGGGAGCGCGCCTTCGCCGGATGCACAAGGCTGTGCGAGCTCGTCCTCCCGGAGAAGGTGGCGGAGATCGGGGAGAGAGCGTTTGACGGCTGCGGGTTGAAGCGCGTCTCCCTGCCTGTCCATGCGAAATATGACAGCAGAACATTTTCCTTCCTGCAGGAGATCGCCGTGCCGGAGGGGGTGACGGAGCTCAAAGCCTGTGTGTTCTCCGCGTGGCGCTCATTGGAGTGGGTCTCCCTGCCGTCTACCCTGCGGATCATTGGGGAGGACGCCTTTTCCAGATGCGAAAGGCTGCGGGAAATCGCTGTCCCGGAGGGGGTGGAGCATATCGGCGCATTCGCTTTCAGCCACTGCGATAATCTGGAGAAAGCAGCCTCCCCGCGTCTTAAAAAGTTATCGGGAGCCGGGCCTTCTACTACTGCATCTCCCTGCGGGAGATCGCCGTGCCGGAGGGGGTGACGGAACTCAAAGCCTGTGTGTTCTCCGCGTGCCGCTCATTGGAGCGGGTCTCCCTGCCGTCTACCCTGCGGATCATTGGGGAGTTTGCTTTTGTCGGATGCGAAAGCCTGCGGGAAATCGCCATCCCGGACGGGGTCACGGAAATTGCGCGCCATGCCTTTTCCGGCTGCCGTTTCCTGCATAAAGTCCTGCTTCCCGCCGCATGGAAATCATCGAAAAAGCAGGGAATGCTCAAAAATGCCGGCATCCCCGCAGACATCTGCGTTTTCCGCGCCCCGGAAGAGTGGGAGGAGCTGGAAGACGGCACCCCTGCGGAGACTGCTCCGGAAGCTTCCCCTGCGGAAGTCCCCGTCTCCCGCGCCCCGGAAGAGCGGGAGGGGCTGAAAGACGGCATCCTCCGCATCCCGGACGGGACGGCGGCCATCCCCAAAGACGCCTTCCGCGGGCGGGAGGATATCCGGCTGGCTGTCCTCCCCGAGGGAGTTGCCGAGATAGGGGAGAGCGCTTTCTGGGGCTGCAAAAACCTTCAGGCAATCGCGCTGCCGGAAAGCCTGCGGAAAATCGGGCGGTATGCTTTCGGAGAATGCGCCGCCTTGGAAACGCTCCGCCTGCCGGAAGGGCTCGAGGAGATCGGATTGTTCGCATTTTTTGAATGCGCCGCCCTGCGGGAGGTTTCCCTCCCCAAAAAGTGGAAAAAGAGGACTGTGCGGATAGACTGGAACGTCGCGCTCGAGATGGCGCTTGTTCCCCGAAGGGTCCGCGTCTACCGCAAAAAGTGAGAAAGGAGAAGGTCATGGCACAAATTGAAGGTTCCGGCTTTTGCCCGGAAATGGACTGGGAGGAAAATCTCTGCCGCGTGCCGCAGCCGGTCTGTCTGGCCTGCCGCCCGTGGTGCGAGGATTTGAGCGGTGTCTGGCAGTGGGGGAGCCGGCCGGGATTTCTGCGCACGCGGGAGGATGCGGTTATCCAAAGCTTCAGCATCGAGATTCCCGCCCGGTGGGAGGGGCGGGAGGTTACGGGCTTCGAGCGGTTTGACTTTGCCCGCTCCCGCGTGGAAGAGATCAGCTTCCCGGAGGGAATCCGCGAGATCTCGGCGCGCGCCTTCAACCGCACGCCGGACTTAAACTGCCTGGTGCTGCCTTCCACCCTGCGGAAAATCGGGGACTGGGCCTTCTGCCGCCAGGAGCGGATGCGCTACCTCTTCCTGCACGAGGGGCTTGCGGAACTTGGAGAGGGAGCCTTCGCCTTCTGCAACGGCCTGCGGCGGGTGGAATTCCCCGCAAGCCTGCAAAAAATCGGGCCGGACGCCTTCGCGCAGGACCCTGTCAAAAGGGAGGAGCCGCTTACCCTGCTGGTCCCCGCTTTCTGGCGGGGAGGCAGGCTTCTGCGGGAACTCACCGCCCCGCTGGATCGCGGCGGGGTCCCGTACCGCCTCGAATACCGCCAGAAATAAGGAGGGATTCCAATGTCGGAACAGAAATGCCCCGTCTGCGGGTACGACCCCGGCCGGGACGCGGGGAGGTATCCTGCTCTCTGCCGGATACGGGCGGGGGAG
>CALXIG010000111.1 GCA_944388305.1 uncultured Clostridia bacterium | reverse complement strand
ATGTTCATCCGGTTGGTGCCGGCGCCAATCACGCCCCGCAGTCCGCCGGTGCCGAACTCCAGGTCCCGGTAGAAGCGGTCGTTGATCTCCTCCTCATTTCCCTTGACGGATTCCAGCTCCGCGGTGAGGTCAGCGTCTTCCAGCGTCCTCGAGGTCCACTTCAAGTATTTCGCGTTCATTGCAAAAATCCTCCATTCTCGACAATTTTTACAGAATTGTCTAAAAAGTTGGTATATTTTATCTCTTTTATTATAGGATACCCAAAAGACAATGTCAAGGGGGCGCGGATAAAAACGGCATTTTCCCGAAAATTTCCGTCATTCCGTTTCGAAATCCCCCCGGATTTTGTGAATTCTATCAAAGAAAAAAGCGCCCCGAAAATTCGGAGCGCACTGGGAAAAATCAGCCCAAAATGGAGATCAGAACACCTGCCGCGACCGCGGAGCCAATGACGCCGGCGACATTCGGACCCATCGCGTGCATGAGCAGGAAGTTGGTGGGGTCGGTCTCAGCGCCGACTTTCTGGGAAACGCGGGCGGCCATCGGAACGGCGGAGACGCCGGCCGATCCGATCAGCGGGTTGACCTTGCCGCCGCTGAAGATGTACATCAGCTTGCCGAAGAGGACGCCGCAGGCAGTGCCCAGGCAGAAAGCGAGCAGGCCGAGAACGACAATTTTAATGGTAGCCCAGGTCAGGAAGACATCGTAGGTGGTCGTCGCGCCGACGGTGACGCCCAGGAAGATGGTGATGATGTTCATCAGTTCGTTGGTCGCGGTCTTGACCAGACGGTCGCAGACGCCGGATTCCTTCAGCAGGTTGCCGAACATCAGCATACCGACCAGGGAGGCGGCGGAAGGCACCATGAAGGAGACGACCAGGGTGACGACGATGGGGAAGATGACCTTTTCGGTGCGGGAAACCGGACGAAGCTGGTCCATCACGACCGCACGTTCCTTTTTGGTTGTCAGCGCCCTCATAATCGGCGGCTGAATCAGCGGCACCAGCGCCATGTAGGAGTAGGCCGCCACAGCGATCGAGCCGATCATCGAGGCGTTATCGCCGCCGCGCAGCAGGGTGGAGGCGGTGTAAATGGCAGTCGGGCCGTCCGCGCCGCCGATGATGGCGATGGAGCCGGCCTCCTGCGGATTAAAGCCGAGGGCGATCGCGCCCACAAAGGTGAAAAAGATACCGCCCTGTGCGGCCGCGCCGAGCAGGAAGCTCTTGGGATTGGCGATCAGCGGGCCGAAATCGGTCATCGCGCCGATGCCCAGGAAGATCAGCGGCGGATAGATGCCCAAACTGACGCCCTGATAGAGATAATAGAGCAGTCCGCCCTCCGTATGAGCGCCCAGACCCGCCAGAGGGAGGTTCGCCAGCATCATGCCGAAGGAGATGGGGAGCAGCAGAAGCGGCTCAAACTGCTTGACAATCGCCAGATACATCAACACGCAGGAGACGAGAATCATGGCGATCTGCCGCCAGTCCGCGTTCAGAAAGCCGGAAGTGTTGCAGAGGTCGACGATGCTTCCGGTAAAAATGTCGAATACTTCGCTCATCGTTTCAAGTCCTTTCCGTCATAAATTTGCACAGTTAAAAGGGACGGGTATTTTCCTCAATTCCGGCCTTGGCCCAGGCGCGGCGGTTGCTGCGCACGCGCTTGACGCTTCTGACGACATAGGACTTTCCGTCGCCCTCTTCCGCCAGAATCGCGGAAACGGCGGCGGTGATCGCCGCGATGACATCGTCGCTCACGCCGTCCGCAGCGAACTTCACGACCCTGGGCGCGGAAGCCGCGGGGGCTTTCGGAGGCGCAGGAGGAACCGGCTCTGCCGGCCGTTCAGCCGGTTTCGGCCTGTTCGCGCCGTTGATGTTGTCCATAATCCGGCCGAAGGCCCAGAAAAGAAACACCAGAATAATCAGCGCCAGAAAGACGACGACAAATCCGGTCAGGACGGTGGCCCAGGTTGCGGACCAGCCAAAGTTTTCCAAATCCATATATTCCGATCTCCTTTGTATTGGATTTTCTATGTCAATCCCCGCAGGGAAATGAGAAAAGGGGCACCCCGCTCAGACGCGCGCACAGAGGTTGGTCTCCCAGGCGGGGAGATAGGTCTGGCGGCGCAGAAAGAGCCGGTAATCGGGATTGAGCCGCCTGACAAGGAGCGGCAGTGCGAAGAGGTCCTCGCTGCGGTGATAGGCCGCGGCCAGAATCGCCGGCGCGTCCCGCCGCAGCGTCTCCCGCGCGCCGAGCAGCGCCTCGGCTTCGGCGCCTTCCACGTCCATTTTCAGGAAAGAAGCCCGCCGCCCGGCGGAAAGGCTGTCCACCGAACGCGCCGCGACGCGCACTTCCCCGCCCCGGTCGAGAAACGAATTGCGCCCGGCCAGGCTGTGAAAGCAGAGCACGCCGTCCTCCTTCCAGCAGGCGGCCTGAAGCAGCCGGATATCGCCCGGCGGAAAGGAGGCGGCCCGGCGCTCCAGCTTGCGGAAATTCCTGCCGTCCGGCTCGAGAACGGTAATCGAAGAGTATCGCCCGCCCGTAAAGGCGAGAAATTCCTCCGTCGTGTCCCCGTCGTAGCCGCCGAGGTCATAGTAATCCTCCCCCGGCCCGATGTCCAGAAGGCGGTACATTTCCTCCCGCGGCGTCTCCACCGGGGCCAGCAGCTCCGGCTTGCCGCTCAGCTTGAAATTGACCACCGCCCGGAAAACCTCCCGCGACCACTCGTCGGCAAACAGCCGGTAGGCCGTCTCCAGTTCATCTGCATGGGCTTCCACAAAAGCGCGGTCAAACAATCCCTCCCCAAAGACGGGGACGTCAGGCGCGAGCAGCCGGTGCCGCTCCCCGACCCTGCGGATCTGCGCCAGCAGTTCCGGGCGGAAGGCGGCAAAACAGAGCAGAACGACCATCTCGCCCAGCTCAGCCTCCAGCTCCGCGAGGGTTTTCAGCGGAAATCCCGCGAAGTCCCGGCGGCGCAGCCTGTCGTCGCTGACAAAGATGCCGCGCACCGGGATGCCGTACCGCCGGCAGGCCGAAAGGATCTTCAGCGCGCCGTCCCCCATTCCATAGAGGACGATCGGGCGGCGTTCCTCCCGCAGCGTTTCCCAAATGGAACGCTCGCTGACAAAACTGAGCAAGCAAACTCCCCCATCATAAGGATACTAACATTATAGCGCATTTCCTGCCGTTTGTCTACATTTTCCTGACGGTTTTTCCCGTTTTTTTGCCGGAGGCGCTTTGTGAAAATTTCCGGAGAAGCGGTCAAAAAATTGACGCAAAAATCCGGGGGCGGCCGCGTGGCCGCCCCCGGCAGAGAACTCTTCCTTTAAAATCAGTAGACCAGATTGTCCGCAATCTGCTCCTCGGTGTAATCCCACTCCCAGATGCGGTAAACCGAGGCGCTGAAGTCATATCCCGCGTCGTCGATGTAGAGCGAGGCATCGGAAGGCAGGTCGAGCGGCTCCAGCGCGTCCAGCACGTCCCGCACCGCGGCCGCGAACTCCTCTTTTCCGTCGTACATGCCGCTCAGCGTGACGTTGATGCTCAGATAGGCGCCGTCCGCGTCGGAGTAACTCAGGTCGGAGGGGAACGGATCGCTCCAGGGGGTCAGATTGTCGTAAAAGTAAAAGCCCACCGACAGTCTCTCGATCCCCTGGCCGCGCAGCGCCTCATAGACGTCCTCCTCCAGTTCCCGGCTGAGACGGGACTCCGTCTCGTCAATCCGCGCCATATTTTCCACGTACTGCGGGACGGTGCCCAACAGCAGGCTGCCGGAAATGAGGATAAAGCAGACGATCATGCTCAGGAAATCGTAGCGGAGCTTCTCCCCCTTGCCGCGCAGAGAAGCGGCGAGGATCTCCACCCCGACCAGCACCAGAATGACCGGCGAAAACCGCGCGGCCATGTAGAGGGGAAAGTCCGGGACAACCGCGTTGACCAGCAGCAGGACGCCGGTCACAATCAGAGCGGCCCCCATCGTCAGGGTGCCCACCCGGCGGGTCCTGACCGGCTTGACCGGATTCACCGATTTGAAGTCCCGCAGCGGCCGCTGTTCCTCCAGCTGTTCCGGCGGGGTGCTCTCCTGCGCATCCGGGGCCTGCGCGCCGTTTTGTTCAAAATCCATGCTGAGTTCCTCCTTTTACTGTTTGGATTCGCTGTGCTCGCCGAGGTACTGGCGCAGGTCCTCCGGCTTCTTCTTTCCGCCGCGCATAAAACGGATGCCGAGCGCGATGATGAGAACGCCGATCACAAGCTGCGGCAGGTTGTAGTAGAGATCCCACAGCCAGCCCACATAGAAGCCCAGCCGTTCGAAGAGATCGCTCAGCGCCGAAACGATGGAGTGGGCGAAGGTGTTGTAGAGCATAATCACGCCCAGAATGATGCAGCCCCAGCCCAACAGGGCGTTTTTCCCCTCAAACGCCCGGATTCTTTTCAGCTCAAACCCGTCCAGCAGTCCGAACATAAAGGGGTCGGGCGCCGCCTTCAGCTCCTCCGGAGTGAGGGCGGTCAGATTGAGGTTGTCAAAAAATGCGTAAAACCAGACAACCGGCATCGCGAAGCAGACTGCCCCCATTCCCAGCAGGAAGGCGAGGGCCAGCGAACCCCAGAAGAGGAGCAGCAGCGTCATCCCCCGCTTCATCTTCCCCAGATACATATGTCCCGCGCCCGGCATCAGCCCGAAAATGATTGCCAGCCCTTTGCTTTTCATAGTGTGCATTCTCCCTTTCTTCCCATCATACATTCGCCGCTACTTCCGCACAGAGCCGCTTCTGCCCTGCACGCCGCTGTTCATCCAGCTGTTGAGGCCGTTCATCAGATCGTTCAGGCCGGAACCCCAGCCGCCCACCGTCTGCGTGACCGCGTGTTCCCGCTCCGGGCGGCTGTTCACCCAGTCGGCCGAGAGTTTGAACAGCCCGCCGTTTCCGAAGAGCAGTCCGTTCCAGATGACGAGCGCCATCACCGCCGCGACCGACACCCGCATCAGCCGCCCGAAAAAGAGTTTCCGCGTCCGGGAACGGATGGCCTCCATCACCTCGGGCGCAGCAGGCTTCGGGGGCGCGAGCAGTTCCACACCGCTCAGCGCCGCCGCATAACGGTCGACGCAGCGGTCACAGAAATCGAGGTGCTCGGACGCCTCCATCCGCTGCTCCTCGTCCAGCTCCTCCCGCACCAGGGCGCGGAGGCCCTCGCCGCTCAGGCATCCGTCCGGCTCAAAGAGCCGGACTTTCGCGGGAAGATCCGCCCGGAGCCCGCAAATTTCCAGTTTTCCGCCTTTCTCCTCCCTCACACCGGCGAGGCGGCCGTTTTGATCCGGCAGCTTCATACGAAAATCCCCCTTTCGGTCAGAATGGCTTTGAGCTTCTTGCGCGCGCGGTAGAGCTGGGTCTCCACTGTTTTGGGCGGGCGTCCCAGCTGTTTCGCGATCTCTTCGAGCGTCCTTTCCTCCAGAAAATAGAGGACGGAGACCTTGTGGTACGGCTCCTCCAGCCCGCGGATCGCCTCCTCGATCACCCGGGCGGAATCCCGTGAGAGGCTCTGATCTTCCGCGGAGCCCTCGGGCCGCAGCGGGAGCGCCTCCAGATCGTCGGTGGCGTCGACCCGGCGGTGGTAGGCGGAGCGGAGAAAGTCCTTCGCCTTGTTGGAGGCGATGCGGATCAGCCAGGGCTTGTAATTGTCCCCCTGATAGGCGTCAATGTGCTGGTAGGCGGAGAGAAAGGTGTCCTGGGTGAGGTTCTGCGCCTCCCCGTAATCCTTGACCAGCTGGTAGCAGACGGTGAAGACGAGCTTCTCATATTGGATGACAAACGCTTCGAAGTCCTGTTCCCTCATGCTCTCTCCATCACCGCCTTTCCGAACCGCTTCATTCATCAAAACGCGGCAGAGCAACGCTGCACTTCAAATTTTTTCACAAATTGCAAAAACTGGCGCCGCCCCATCCGGGAAAGGGGCGGGTCACGCCTGCCGGACGCGGATCAGGCGGTCCAGACTGAACGCCTCCTCCCAGACGCAGGCGTCTTCCAGAGCAGCGAGGTTTTCCTCCGAATACTCCAGCTCTTTGGAGCAGGACACCGCGTTGCGGAGCCGGTCTTCCGGCGTGAGCCGCCCGGTCCGCAGCAGGGTTCCGGCGTCCAGCAGCTGCACCGTCAGCGTCAGCAGCACCGCGAGCTTCACCCGCGCGAGGAACTCCCCGTCCTCCGCTGCCCGGAGCAGATAGCGGAACAGAAAATAGACCAGCAGATTTTCATAAGCCGCCGCGTCCGCCGCAGCAGCGGCCGTGAGGGCCTCCGGCGAAACAGCGGAAAACCCGCGCACCCGTCCGGGCCAGCTCGGGTCCAGCGGCTCCAGCTCCGCGAGCAGCGCGGCAAGCGCGCCAACGGGCGCTTCAAACCGCCCTGCCTCCGGAAAAGGGCAGATTTCCACCTCGTCCAGCCGGTCCTGCACCTCTGCGCCGCGAAGCAGGAGGCGCAGCATCCTCTCTTCAAGCGGCAGGGAACGGCTCCGGGCGATGGAAAACAACTCTCCGCGCGCCGCAAACAGAGCGCGAAAGCGCTCGGAAATTCCCGCCTCTCCGAGGGAGCCGTCCAGCACAAACCGGGCTGGACGGGAGGTATCCAGAATCAGCGCGGCGGCCGCCTCGCAGCAGAGGCCGAGACCGCTCTCCCGGTGCGGCCCGAACTCCGCGTGAAAGCGCGGGTGCCCGGCGCAGATGGCGCAGAGAGCATCTTTCCCGCAGTTTATGTAGATGTCGCAGAGATTTTCCCCATTCAAAAAAGGGCAGCGCCCGTCTTCCCGCAGCCGGAAATGCGGCGGAGCATCCTCCCACGCGATTTCCCGCCGGAGGCGTTCGCCGAACGGGCCGGG
>CALXIG010000110.1 GCA_944388305.1 uncultured Clostridia bacterium | reverse complement strand
GACTCACCGGCTCCGGCCAGTCCCAGAGAAGCGCCGTGAACTCCGCCGGCACGCTCTGACTGAGGCCGGCCGCGGCTCGAGCGGCCAGCCAAACCGCCAGCATCACGCCGGCCGCGAAGAAGAGAAGCTTCCCCTCCCACCAGAAACGGCCGGCAAGCTTCCGCACCGCCGCCTTTGCCGCACGGCGGGACTCCCGCATACAGAGGGACAGGGCAAGCAGGGCCGTCCCGGCGAAAAGTAGCCCCACCCCAAGCCAAAGGCCGAAAAATCGGGTGCGGTGGGTGTCGTACAGGGCGAAGAGGACGCTCTCCTGCCCGCCGGTCCAGGAATGGACCGGCTCAGGCTTCTCCCGCACCGCCATCACGATCTCAGCGCCGTCCAGCTCAAAAGGCGGGCTGCTGGCAAGCTGAACATCCCAGTTTTTCCGGTACAGGGAGATCTTCACGCCGTCAAAGTACAGCAGGAGGTTGTAGCCCTCCGGCAGTCCGGCGCCCATCTTGTTGAGGGCGTCATCGGTGTTATAGTACGTCCGCCTCCCGTCCCGGTAGACATCGTAAAGGAGATTTTCATCCCGCCAGAGGTGGCGGAACAGCTCGCGCAGAAAGGCATCGAAGGAGAGAGCCGTCTCCTGTGTCTCCCGCATCAGGTTGTACTGCTCCGCAAGGGAGGCATTTCCGCCTTCCAGCGCAGCCAGCGCCTCCAGGTAGACGCGCATGGCGTCCTGAAACCCTTCCGTCTCCTGATAATCCGGCTGAAACGCCTCCGCCGGAGAGGCGCCATTCTCTGCACAGCCGGCAAAATGCGCCCCCAGCGGCACGATTCCGGCCAGAATCAGGCTGAGTCCCAGCGCAAAGGCGAGCGCGCTAACGGCGGCCTTCCATTTTTTCCATCTTGTATCCAATTCCCCACACCACCTTCAGGTATTCCGGCGCCCGGGGATTCAGCTCGATCTTTTCCCGGATGCGGCGGATGTGGACCATCACCGTATTTTCCGCAGAAAATGCCCGCTCTCCCCAGACCTGCCGGTAAATTTCCTCAGCGGGAAAAACCCGGCCGAGGTTGCGCATCAGCAGATCGACAATCCCAGTTTCGGTCGCGGTCAGCCGCACCGGCTCCCCATCCGCCCGCAGCTCGCGCTCCTCCGGGCTGTAGGAGAGGCGGCCGTTGACGATGAGGCTGCCGCGCCGCTGCGCGTGGATGTCGCCCAGGGCGGTGTAGCGCCGCAGGTGGGAGCGCACCCGCGCCGCCAGCTCCTGGGGATTGAAGGGCTTGGTCACATAATCGTCCGCGCCGATGGAGAGGCCGAGAATCTTGTCGGAGTCCTCACTTTTGGCGCTCAAAACGATGATCGGAAGGTTCTTCCGCTCGCGAATCCGCATGACGGCGGAGAAGCCGTCCAGTCTTGGCATCATCACATCGATAATAACCAGGCGGATCTCCTCTCTGGCGAGAATCTCCAGCGCTTCCAGCCCGTCGCAGGCCCGAAAGACCACATACCCTTCCTTTTCCAGCAGAATCGCAATCGCTCTGACAATTTCGCGGTCGTCGTCCACGACCAGAATGTTCTCCCTCAACTGCGCCACCCCTTTTTCCTCTGCTGCTTCCATTGTAGCAGGGATTTCTTACGGCTTCCGTCAAAAAAGTCTTACAAATTTCTTTCAATTTCCGGCAAAAGCAAAAGGACCGGCGCCGGGCCGGCCCTTTTCCGCATTTTACGGCGAGGGGAAAGGCTGCGGGGAAAACAGCCGGCCCTGCCAGCTGTCCCGCCGCGCCAGTTCCTTGTCGATTTCGTTCATCACCACAAATTTCCGCAGGCTCCACAGCGGCGCGATCAGTTCGTCCTTCATCCCGTCGCCTGTCACCCGCTGGATCACCGTTTCAGGCGGCAGCAGCTCAAGCTGGTCGCAGACTACCGCGGCGTAGGCGGGCAGCTCCATCATTTGAAACGCCTCCGGGCAGGCGGTGTACTCCTCCGCCATCCGGGTACCCCGGAGAATGTGGAGCAGGTGAATTTTGACGCAGTGCGGACGCAGCACAGCCACCCGCCGGACAGTCTCCCGCATCATCTCCGGCGTCTCGCCGGGCAGGCCGTCAATGAGATGGATACAGACTGGAATGCCGCGCGCCGAGAGGCGGCGGTATCCGTCGAGAAAGGCGGCGAAATCGTGTCCGCGGTTGATCCGGCGGGCCGTTTCGTCAAAGGCGGTTTGCAGCCCCAGCTCGACGACGAGGTAGGTGCGGCGGTTTACCTCCGCGAGGTAATCGCAGACCTCCTCCGGCAGAGCGTCCGCCCGTGTCGCAACCGACAGCCCCACCACGCCCGGCTGGGCGAGGAGAATCTCGTACTTCTCTTTCAGCTCCGGCAGGGGGGCGTAGGTGTTGGTGTTCGCCTGAAGATAGGGGATATACTGCGCCGCGTCCGGCCACTTGCGGTGCAGCATCGCCTTGCCCGCCTCAAACTGAGCAAGCAGCGAGTCCGGCGTCTGCCGCCGGAAGGCGTAGGCGCAGTAGGTGCAGCCGCCCCTTCCGCAGGTCCCGTCGATATTGGGGCAGGAAAATCCGCCGTCGAGCGAGACCTTAAACACCTTGCCGCCGAATTTCTGCTTGAGGTGATAGTCCCAGGTGCGGTAGCGCTTGTTTGCCAGCGCATAGGGAAACGGATTCCGGCCCATCAGCGGTACCGCCCCATCCAGGCGGCTATCACCAGGTCGGACACGCCGGAAATCAGCAGGCTGACGCCGAAGAAAATGACCGACAGCCGCACCAGCCCAAACGGATTCAGAACCAGCACCAGCCCCAAAACGGCGGTCAGCGCCGCAAAGAGCAGCTCCACCCACCAGCGGGAAAAGCCCAGCGCGCGCATTTCAAAGGCGCGCGGAAGCTTGACCGCCCCGTCCAGAAGCAGCAGCGCCCCCAGGAAAAACGGCAGGATGGAGAGGATCGCCCGCGGCGAAACCAGGCAGAACACGCCCAGCGCGGCAAGCAGAATCCCCGCCGCCAGCTCTCCCCTGCCGCGTGCAAACCGCCAGAAGTTCAGAAGGTGAAGCAGTCCGTAGGCCAGCGCGCCGATTCCGACCAGGCGGCAGAAAATGCCGCTGCTCATCGAGGGCCAGAGAATCAGGATGAGACCGAGCGCGATGTAGGCGACCGGAAGCAGTCCGGTCAGGGCGGATGATTTTCTGGACATGGTCAAATACTCCTTCCTGCACTCAAAAACGCGCCGGAATCTCCCCGCGTTTTCGGAAAAATTCGAAAGAATCGTATGAGGATATTATACCACCCCCTCCGCCCATTGTAAAGGCGCGGCGATTTTTTCCGGATGCTTCCGCCGAAATGCCCAAAAAATTCTGTCATGCTGTGTGAAAATCACATTTTTGAGGATTTCCCTTGCTTTTTTGCCGAAAAATTGGTAGAATAGTACTAAAGAACCGAATGATTGAAAAAGGGGGAATTCCGCATGACAAGAGAAGAATGCAGAACGCTCTGCATGGCTGAGGAACGCGCCTTCTATAACGGCTGGAATTTTGCCCACTTGAACGGCCGCTGGGAGGAAGACCCGCTCCCCTGGGATTTCCGGGAGGAAATTCTCGCGCACCTGCGGGAGGACAGCGTTTTTCTTGACCTGGCGAGCGGCGGATACGGTTTTTTGCTCTCGCTTCGCCCCACCCCGGGGCGGGCGTTTTACGCCGAGGAGGACGAGCAGTCCGCCGCCATTCTCCGCCAGCGCTTCGCGCCTCATGGAGTCGATGTGCGGCGGATCATCGACGGGCAGGATCTCCCATTCAGTGACGGGAAATTTGACCTGGTTTATACCCGGTACGGCGATTTCTTTCCGCGGGAGGCCGCCCGCGTGCTGAAAAAAGGCGGCGTTTTTCTCGCGCAGCAGTCCGGCGGCGTCAGCGGGCTGTTCAACGGCATCCCCTTTCCGGGATGGGAACAGCGCTCCGCCGGGGATTTGAGTGCCCTCATCGGCGAGCTGGAAGACGCGGGGATGCAGGTCCTCAAAGGCGAGGAGGCTTACCCCGCCATCCGCTTCCGCGACATTGGAGCGCTGGCCTACTGGATTCACGCCGCGGGCTGGCAGCCGGATTCTTTCGGTGTGGAAGACCGCGAGGAAACCTTCTGGAGACTCGCGCAGTCGCTGGAAGAGGAAGGCTGCCTGCTCTGCCGGGAGCACCGCTTCTTCGTGGTAGCGAAAAAAATCTGACAAAATCAAAGGGGGTTTTCCATTGGAACGGAAAACGACAGAGAAAAAACGCGACTGGCGTGGGGAGCACAGCCGGACGGGGCTGTACCGGATCGAATACGAGCCTCCCATGACCGTGATGGAAATACTGGAATTTGGACCAAGCTCCACAGTGGCGCGGATTGTGCTTTTCGCTGTCGTGTTCGGCCTGCTCTCGGTGCTGTTCTCCCTCTTTGCGCAGCAGACGCTGGATTTTGTACGGGGAATCGACATTCTCCTGCTGGTGCTGGGCTTGGTGGTGCTGGGCGGTTCCTTTGCGCTGGGGAAAAAATTCGGCCGTCCCTTTGCCATCATGCTCAAATGGGTCGGAATGCCGCTGCTCTTTTTGGGCGTATTCGGCGTCGCCTTCGCGCGATTCGGCCTCTCCGCCTTCTGGGTAGGACCGGTTGATCTCTACCTCGGCGGCACCGCCCAGGAGCTGATTACCGCCGGAACCGGAAACGGCGCCTTTCGCTCCATTTTGCAAATGCTCATTGACCTCAAGGTGGCGGTGCTGAAAGAGGCCGCCGACGGCAGCGTCCTGTCGATGCTGGTCCGGCTGTACCGCGACTTGGGCGCTTCCATGAGTTTTTATGCGGTCATTCCGCTCCTCATCCTGATCTCGCTGGGAATTTTCATCGCCACGCTGCTGCTCATCTGGCTGTGCAGCTGGATCACCCTGTTGCTCCCGGCAGCGGCCTGCTTCGGTATGAGCCGGCTGCTCTGCCTGCTGGACGAGCGGCTGTAAAAGGCGGCGCACTGTGTCAATCGCGGGAATATCCGCGGGCAGCCTGCGGGCTGCCTTTCTTTTTTGCCATCGCGGCAAAACGGGGCCGCCGCCATTGACGGGCCGGGATTTTCCTGTTATGATGGAAAGGCAACAATACTCAGAAAGGATGCTTCCCTTGAACCGCAACCTGACCAAGGGCCCGGTGGCCCGCTCCATGCTTCTCTTCGCCCTCCCGATGATTGCCGGCAACCTCCTGCAGCAGTTTTACAACGTCGCCGACACTCTCATCGTCGGCCGGGTGCTCGGCCCGGACGCGCTGGCGGCGGTCGGCGCGTCCTACACCCTGATGACCTTCGTGACCTCCATCCTGCTGGGTCTCTGCATGGGCAGCGGCGTCCTGCTCTCCATGCTCTTTGGGGCAGGTGAGGAGGAGGCCCTCAAAACGGCGAGCGTCCTCTCCTTCGGACTGATCGCCGCGCTGACCGTTCTGATTGAAGCGGCGGCGCTGCTGCTTCTCGACCCCATCCTCCGGCTGATGCAGATCCCGGCGGAAATCTACGGCATGACCCGGGAGTACATCCAGGTCATTTTTACCGGCATCGTCTTTACCTTCCTCTACAACTATTTCGCCGCCTGGCTGCGGGCCATCGGCAACTCGGCGGCGCCGCTGGTTCTGCTGGCGGTCGCGGCCGTCCTAAACGTCGTCCTGGATCTTGTTTTCATCATCCAGGGAGGGATGGGGGTTGCCGGCGCGGCCTGGGCGACTGTCACGGCGCAGGCGGTTTCCGCCTGCGGTCTGGCCTTTTACACCCTGCTGCGGGTCCCGCTGTTCCGCTTTTCCAAACGGCATCTTCGCTTCAACCGAAGCATTCTGCGGCAGATTACCGGATACTCCGTTCTCACCTGCGTCCAGCAGTCGGTGATGAATTTCGGCATTCTGATGATTCAGGGGCTGGTCAACAGCTTCGGCGTGACGGTCATCGCGGCCTTTGCGGCGGCGGTCAAAATCGACTCATTCGCCTATATGCCGGTGCAGGACTTCGGCAACGCCTTTTCCACCTTCATCGCCCAGAACACCGGCGCAGGGGAGAAGGAGCGGATTCGCCGCGGCCTGCGGGCGGCGATTGTGACCGCCCTGATCTTCTGCCTTGTCATCTCGGCGGGCGTTTTCGCCCTCGCCCCGCAGCTGATGCACATCTTTGTCGACCCCTCCGAAACTGCGATTGTCGCCGAAGGCGCGCGCTACCTGCGGATCGAGGGCGCCTGCTACTGCGGCATCGGCTGCCTCTTTCTCCTTTACGGCCTCTACCGGGGGCTGGGGCGGCCGGGCATTTCGGTCGTGCTGACCGTCATCTCATTGGGAACCAGGGTGGCGCTTGCCTATCTTCTCGCCCCCATCCCCGCCATCGGCCTGCCCGGCATCTGGTGGGCCATCCCGATCGGCTGGTTTCTGGCCGACGCGGCGGGGCTCCTCTATTACCGCAGGGTCAGCAGGCAGCTCCTCCCGGAATCTCCCCGGCAGGAAAAGGGGCGGTAAGCCGCCCGATATAGAGCAGGTGCTCGCCGTAGGACAGGAATTCCTCACGCTCGCAGAGCCGGAAGGCGATTTCCAGCCACCGTTCCCGCACCTCCTGCGGCTGGCTTTCCAGAGAATGGCGGAAGGGAGCCAGTATTCCCTCGCTGGAGAGGAAATGCAGCGTTTCCAGCGGGAATTGCGCGAAAAAGGGCAGCACTGCCCTGACCTGTTCGAAGTAGACCTGGGTGAAGCCGCCGCCCGCGTAAGCTCTGCCCTCCAGCAGGCTTTGCAGCCAGGCCTCCTCCGCCGGGATGCCGCGCAGGATCTCCGCCGGATACCCCCGCAGCAGGTCGATGAGGTTGGCGGACTGGGAAATAAAGGCGGCAAAGAGCGTCCCGCCGGGTTTCAGGCGGGAAAGCGCCTGCCGCACCGCCTCTTTCCGCTCCTCCTCTTCAAGGAGATGGTAGAGCGGTCCCATCAGCAGCACATGGTCAAATTCTCCCAGATGGAGGGCGTCCAGCTCCAGCGCGTCCCCCTGCATCGCGGTGACCGGAAGACCCGCTTCGGCCGCCTTTGCCGCAGCCAGTTCCGCGTTGGCGGAGGAGAGGTCGACAAGGGTGACCGCGCACCCTCTCCGGGCAAGCGCCAGGGCGTACCGCCCCGGTCCGCCGCCGATGTCGAGCACCCGGTCGCCGGGGCGGAGATACTGCTCCATCATCCGCAGATTGATCTCGAATTCCGGCGCATAGCCGTCGAGCCGCTTCCACTCCGCCTGCGCCGCACCCTCGTAAAAGGCGCGCACCTGTTCTCTGCTTTCCTTCATGCCGGTGTCCCTCTCTCCTGTTACCCATTCTTTGGGAAAAATGTTCTTTTCATGATAGCACATTTCCCCCCGGCCGTCAAGCTATTCCCCTTTAAACATCCCCCGCAGCTCGCTCAGCACCTGCTCGCTCGGAACAAATTCGGTGTGTTCCGGGTTCCAGCTGCCGGAGAGGGGGAAGATCTCGACCCGTTTCTCCTCATTTTCCAAAAAGTATGTCAAAGCCTTTCGCCTTGTGGTATAATCAAACTGGGACAGGTCGGTGTCGGTATTGTTCCAGAAGACTTCCATCAGGTAATCCAGCCGGTCGTCCGCCTCCGCGCCAAGCTGCTGGACGAGCAGTTCCCCGGCCAGCGAGAGCCGCCAGGTCTCCGGCTGCGCATCCGCAGGCGCAGCATTTGCCACCTCATAGAGCAGGGCGCCGTTTAAAAGATGGGTCCCGGCCGGGACCGAGACGGAATCCGTCTCGTACCCCTCGTCAAAATGGCGGGTGAGTCCGCCCAATGCGTCGATCAGGTTGACCGCGCCGCCCCTGCTCAGCCGCACATACCGCCCGACCTCGCATCCAAGCAGATTTTCCGCCGCCATGCGGACGTTGGCGGAACCGGCATAGTCGTAGTGTCCGGCAAAGGTGTCGGTCCGCGCCTGGACCGCCGTCACCGTCTCGGGCGGGATGGGGACCAGCAGAATCCGGTCGTTGGCCGGGTCAAACCGGCAGAGGGTGAAGGCGTGGGGCGGATCGCTTCGCTCCCGCACGCTGATGACCAGCAGATTGAGGCCCATCGCCGCCTCCGGCCGGTAGGACAGCGCCGCGTCCGCGGCCTCCGGCGCGGATTCCTCCCCCGTCTGCGTGCCGCCGGGCGGACTAAAGACCGCCGACAGCACCGCCGTCACGATCGCCAGCAGCACCGCAAGGCTGATGCCGAAGGACAGCAGAAAAATCCCGAAAGGCGGCCACTTCCGTCCGCCCGCATTCTGCACTCCCATGTTTCTCTCCCCTTTCGCCGGAAAGTATGGACCGGCGGGGAACCGCTATACACAAATTCAGGTCAAAATGCAATCATCGCCCGAAAAACGGGTCTATCTATATAGACAGGAAGGAGGCCGCCTGATGGACGACTCACAGATCATTGAACTGTACTGGGACCGTTCGGAGGACGCCATCGCGCAGACGGACCAGAAGTACGGCGGATACTGCCGCCGGATCTCCCTGAATATTCTGCACAACCAGCAGGACGCGGAAGAGTGCGTCAGCGATGCCTATCTCGGCGTCTGGAACGCCATTCCGCCCCAGCGTCCCGCAGTTTTTTCCGCCTTTCTGGGCAAAATTACCCGCAACATCTCGCTTCATCGCTGGCAGAAAAACCGCGCCGCCAAACGGGGCGGCGGCGAAACCGGCGTCCTGCTTTCGGAACTGGAGGACTGCCTCCCGGCCTCCGGCAGTCTGGAGGAAACGGTGGATGTACGGGCGCTGGGGGAGCTGCTGAACCGCTTCCTCGACCTGCTGACAAGAGAGCAGCGGACGGTCTTCGTCCGGCGCTACTGGTTTGCCGACCCCATCGAGGAGATCGCCATCCGGACCGGCATGAGCGCCAGCAAGGTCACCTCCATGCTCTTCCGCCTGCGGAAAAAACTCCGCGCTTATCTCACAAAGGAGGGAATCCCGCTTTGAAACCCATGCACCTGCTCGAAGCGTTCGGAGAGATCGACGACCGCTTTCTCACCGAGGCGGAAGCCTATCCCCGCAAATCTGCCCGGCGTCTCGCGCTGCGCTGCCTTTCCGCCGCCGCCTGTCTGGCGGTTGCCGTCACAGGCGGCGTCTTATATACCCGGCTGAACGGTATTGACACCGCCGGCAACCAGTCCGCCTCCACTGCGGACACCACCGCGGAATCAGAAACTGCCGTGGCATCGGACTCCGCCATGGAAGCAACTCCGTTTGCCGCGCCCTCTGCCTCCGGGAACGCCGCTTCCTCCCTCCCCGCACAGGAAAACCGTCTGACAGACAGCGCCCTCACCGCAAAGGAGGACGCGGCCTGCGTGCTGGACGGCCTGCGTTATGCGGCCGTCACCGATGGACAGATTCTAACTGAAGCCGGCCTGCCCGCCTCCCCCGCCCCGGAAGACCGGGGCAGCCTGCTGGACAAACAGGAGGCCGGAGAAATCTACGCCTACGCGCCGCTGGCCGAAGTGCCTGCCGTGCGCCTGCTTCAGGACGGCGAAACGCTCTGCTTCCTGCTCTGCTGCGGTGTGGAGGACAGCCGGACCTTTGGGGAGCTCTTCGCCTTTGAGGGGCCGGAGGCTGCCGTCCTCCTCGGGGAAACCGCGCTGCCGGAGGAATCCGGCGCGCTGCTGGCCGCCCTGACACCGGCAGAGGAGGCGCCGCCTTCCGGCGAAGCCGCGGCCTCCCTCTCCCTCGCCCTTCCCGGCGGACTGACGGCCCGGCTCGGCTGGTATCCGGCAGATTCGCTGCTCGTCCTGGGCGATGATACCGCCTATCGCGCGGAAGGTGAACTGGCCCGACTGCTTGCCTCCGCGGCGCCGTGAGCCGCGCAGAAAACAAAAAAACTCCCGCGTGGAAGTTCCATGCGGGAGTTTTCGCTTCAGTGGAAGAAAAAGAGATACATCAGCAGCACGATCAGGCCAAATGTCACCAGCACGGCGGGCAGCAGCACCAGAAAAGCCGCAATAATCATCGCGGGGATGTCGTTTTTTTCCAGCGGCGTCTCGTCAAGCTGCTTGCGGAAGCGCTCCTCGCTCTCTTCGACGCGGAGATTGCGCTCCAGTTTTCGATGGTGAAAAAGGTTGAACATGGCGTCCCGCCTTACTCAATGACCTTGTGGTCGAGAATATGGTGGCAGGCGACAAAGTGGCCGGGCTCCGCCTCGATAAAATCGGGCACCGCTTCGCGGCAGGCATCGGTGGCGTACTTGCAGCGGGTGTGGAACTTGCAGCCCTTCGGAGGCTTGATGGGGCTGGGTATGTCGCCTTCAAGCGGAACGATCTGTTTGCGGTGATCCAGGTCGGTGGTCGGAATGGCCAGCAGCAGCGCCTCGGTGTAAGGGTGAAGCGGATGATTGAAGAGGTCCTCCGACCGGGCCAGCTCGACAACATTGCCCAGGTACATGACCGCGATCCGGTCGCTGATATATTTGACGACGCTCAAATCGTGGGTGATGAAGAGATAGGTCAGGTGTTCCTTCTCCTTGAGATCCTGCAACAGGTTGATGACCTGGGACTGAATGGACACGTCCAGCGCCGAAACCGCCTCGTCGCAGACGACAAATTTCGGCTTGACCGCCAGCGAACGGGCGATGCCGATGCGCTGGCGCTGGCCGCCCGAAAACTGGTGCGGATAGCGGTGGATCATGTAGGAGGAAAGGCCGCAGTCTTCCATCGTCTTCATGATATAATCCATCATCCGGTCGTCGTTCTTTTCAAAGAAGTTGTGGGCGAGCAGTCCCTCGCCAATGATCTGGCCGACTGTCATGCGGGGATTCAGCGAGGAATAGGGGTCCTGGAAGATGAGCTGGAGATCCTTGCGGAGCTGGCGCATCTCCTTGTAGCGCAGTTTGGCGAGGTCGATGCCGGTGTCGCGGTAGCGCTCATATTCGTCGAACTTTTCCTGACCGGCGTATTTGTGCCGCAGCGCGTCAATCTCGGAGCGAATGCGGCTCAACTCGGACTCGGCGGCCGCGATCTTGCCGTCGCGGGCGCTCAGGTCCGCGTCCATCTTCCGGAGCTTAGCGGCCTGAGAAGCAGAATTTTTGCCCTTCTCTCGCGCAGCCTCTATCCGGCCCTCAAGGGCGTTGCGGCTGATCTGCACGAGCGCGCGCGCGTCCTTCATCTTGTGCAGGGCCGCCGCGGCGCGGTATTCCTGCAAAAAGAGCTCCTTCACCGGCTTCAGGTCGTCGAGGGCGAGAAAGCCGCCGACCAGCTGCGCCATGTCGAGGAAGAGGCTGTGCGCCTCCTTGACTGCCTTGTCCTTCTCCGCCTTTTTGGAGAGGCGGGCATTCTCATCGAGCGCCTCGTATTCCCGGACGAGCTGGTCGCGTCTGGCTTCCAGCTCACGCAGCTTTGCCCGGCCGCGTTCCAGACCTTTGAGGGTCCTTTCCACATAGGACGGAGCGAGAGAGTCGATGCTGCGGCCATAGTACATGGTCTTTCCCTCGGTCTGGTGGTAGAGCTGAAGCAGCACCCGCCCCAGGGTGGACTTGCCGCAGCCGCTCTCGCCGACGAGGCCAAGCGTCTCGCCCTCGTAAATGTCAAGCGAAATATCGTCGTTGGCGCGGACATAAAGCTGCTCGCCGCCAATTGTAGTCTTTTTGACCGGGAACCACTGCTTGAGGTGGGAGATGCGCAGCAGCACCTTCTTTTCAGTCTGGTTATTTTGCATGTTGCGCCTCCTTCATCTGTTCGATGTCACGGGTGCGGTCCGCCTTGCAGGGGTAGAAGCAGCGGATCTGGTGGCCATCTTCAATTTCATAAAGAGCCGGCTCCTCCGCAAGGCAGCGGCTGGTCGCATACTTGCAGCGCGGCGCGAACTTGCAGCCCTTGGGAAGATCCAGCGGGTGCGGAACCGCGCCGGGAATGGCCTCCAGCCGGACGCCGGTGGGGGTGTTCAGCCGGGGAATCGAATTCATCAATCCCTCGGTGTAAGGGTGCGAGTAGGGATTCTCGCCGAAAATTGTCTCGACAGAGGCCATTTCCACCACCTGGCCGCAGTACATGACCGCGACATCGTCGGCCATTTCATTGATAACGCCGAGGTCGTGAGTGATGAAAAGGATGGAGGTGCCGTTCTGCTCCTTCAGGTCGTTCATCAGCTTCAGGATCTGCGCCTGAATGGTCACAGCCAGCGCGGTAGTCGGTTCGTCCGCGATCAGCACGCGGGGCTGGCAGGCGAGCGCCATCGCGATCATGACACGCTGCCGCATTCCGCCCGAAAGCTGGTGGGGGTACTGTTTGAGCACATTGGTGGGATTGGGAATTTTGACCGCCTGCAGCATCTCGAGAGAGCGCCTGGAGGCTTCCTTTCTGCTCACCTTCTGGTGGGTCAGGAAGACCTCGTTGAGCTGCCGCTCCACCGTGAAAACCGGGTTGAGCGAGGTCATCGGTTCCTGGAAAATGACCGAGATCTTGTTGCCGCGGATCTTGTACATTTCCTCGTTGGTCGCTTTGGTGAGATCCCTTCCTTCGAAGAGGATCTCGCCGCTGTCGATATATCCGTTTCCGTCCAGAAGCCGCAGAATGCTCATGGCGGAAACGCTCTTGCCGCTGCCGCTCTCACCGACGATGCCGAGGGTACGGCCGGCGTCAACCGAATAGGAGACGCCGTTTACGGCCTTTACAATTCCCTTTTTGGTTGTAAAAAAGGTATGCAGGTCGCGAAGTTCCAGCAATGCCATAAAGGTTCCTCCTATCGTTCATTGGATTTGGGGTCGATAGCGTCGCGCATTCCGTCGCCGATGAGGTTGATGCTGACGACGGCAAGGCTCAGTGCGATGGAGGGGAAGACCCACCGCCACCACATATCGGCGATGACGTCCGAGTTCTGCGCGCTGTTGAGCATGTTGCCCCAGGTCGGACTGGGTTCGACAACGCCGAATCCCAGGAAGGAGAGGCTCGACTCAGTCAGCAGGCAGGAGGCGAACGCCAGCGTCGTGTTGACGATGACGACCGTAATGACGTTGGGGAGGATGTGGCGGAAGATCAGGGTGAATTCCCGGATGCCCATCGCCTTTGCGGCGGTGACATACTCCTGCTCGCGCGCCGAGAGAATCTGCGCGCGGACCAGCCGCGCCAGACTCGGCCAGGACAGCAGGCCCAGTATCACCATAATCATGCTGATTCGCCCGACCTCCGACAGACGGTTGCCGACAATAGCCGACAAAACGATTGCCAGCGGCATAAAGGGCAGCGACATGACAATTTCGGTAAAGCGCATCAGCAGGTTGTCCAGCCATCCGCCGTAGTAGCCGGAGATGCCGCCAATGATGACGCCGATGATGGTCGAAATGATAACCGCGATCGCACCAATGGTCATGGTCATCCGGCCGCCGGCCAGCATCCGCAGCGCGACGTCGCGTCCATACTGGTCGGTGCCGAAGAGATATCCCTTCAGGCCCCAGCCGGTAAGATGGCCGTCTTCGTCAATCGCGTAGCTCTGGAAGTACCCGGAATCCGTCGAAACGACATTTTGCAGCTCCGGAGCGGAACTCTGCCCGTAGAGGTCGTTGCCCCAGGAGACAACCGTCCCGTCCTGGGTGATGACAGTGAAGTGGAACCGGCCGCCGCTGATGGACGCGGCCTTTCCCTGTGCCGCCTCCGGCACCTCGAACAGGCCGTAATCGTTGGTTCCCCAGACATGCACCTGTCCGTCGGAGGTAACCGCGGCAACCGCGCGGTCATTGGCCGCAATGTCGACAACTGTGCCCTGAATCTCCTCGGGAATGTTGGCGAAGGGGGTCGCGGAATTGCTGAGCATCACAACACGGCCGTCCTTTGTCAGAACAAAGGCGGTGGTGAGGTTCAAAACGAGCTTGTCAACCGTTCCCTGAAGCTCTTCGGGGATGCTGATCGTCAGGGCGTTGGGGTTTCCCCAGTAGTAGACGTCGCCGCTTTCGGTGACGACAAAGGAAACCTGATACCCCGCGGCAATCTGTTTGATGTCGGTGGCGTCCTTGACCTCAAAGGGAATATTGGCCAGGCCGAGGCGGTCGTTGCCCCAGGTCACGACCTTGCCCTCGTCAGTCAGGGCCAGCGCATGGTTCAGTCCGGCCGAAACCTGGACATAGGTTTTGTCCGCATCAGGCATTTTCTGAAGCTTTTCAGTCAGCTTGCCCCACTGATAGAGCTTGCCGTCCCGGTCCACACCGACTGCGAAAGTCGAGCCAACCGCGACGTCCTGCGCGTTGTCCTTGAGGGCGCTGGGAATGCTCAGCATGTTGAAGCCGGGCGAAATATTCTGCTGGGTCGTGTCCTGCTGGTTGACGTCCAGCGGATAAATGGCTGAGCCGATGAACACAGTGCCGAAAATCAGCAGGAAGACAATCATGCCGAACATGGCGACCTTATTTGTCACAAAATTCCGGACCATCGTGCGGAACGGACTCTGCATCTGCTCCTCTTTGAGGAGATCCGTCTCCTTTTCCCGGATGCCGAACAGGCGGCGGATGGTCAGGAGCAGTGAGCTTTTGCGCTTTTCGTTTTTACTCATTTCCTTCCGTCCTCCTTATTGCAGTTTCACCCGCGGGTCCGCGATGCAGTAGGCGATGTCCATCAGCAGGTTGCCGATGAGGGTAATGATGACATAGAACATCATCATGGCAAGATAGAGAGCGCTGTCAAGGTTGCGCAGCGCGGTCAGAATGGTGTTCCCCAGTCCGTTCCAGAGGAAGATGCTCTCGATAACCACCGATCCGCCGAAAATGCTGACAAACCAGCTCGTGATGATGGTGACAATTGGAATCAGCGCGTTGCGGAAGGCATGAGAGTAGATGACGACCTTCTCACGCAGGCCCTTTGCCCGGGCGGTGCGGATATAGTCTTCCCGCAGCGCGTCAATCATCGCGGCGCGCACATACCGCAGGATGCCGCCCAGCGAGCAGAAGGTGCTGACCAGCAGCGGCAGCGCCATGTGGTACAGATAGTCTCCGACCCTTTGCAGCCCCGTATAATCGGTGCCCGGCGTGGCCGAGCCGCTGATCGGAAAAATCTGGATCTTCAGCGCAAAAAGGTAGATAAACAGCAGGGCGATGACGAAAGTCGGCAGGCTGTAGCCGATAATGGAGCCGACCTGCACCGCCTGGTCAAAGGCGCTGCGCTTTTTCACCGCCGAAATGATGCCCAGCGGGATGGTGATGGCGAAAACCAGAATGAGCGAGCACAGGTTGAGGGCGACGGTGTTGAACATGGGGGTTCCGACCACCTCGATAACCGGCCGCCGGTACTGAAGGGAGAACCCAAAGTTTCCGCTCAGGGTGTTGGCCATCCATTTGACGTACTGAATGGGGAGCGGCTGGTCCAGACCCAGAGATTGCCGCGCCTCTTCCAGCGCGATCTGATACCGGGCAGGGTCGGTGGAGGCAAGCTGCTGGTTGACCATCTTGAGGGCGGGGTCGCCCGGCACGGATTTGGTGATGGCAAACATGAGGATGGATACGATGAAAAATACAAAGATCATGTACAGAAAACGCTTGATCAGATATTTTGCCATTCTCTACGACACCTCGACTTTCTTTTCCTTTTGCTAGTTTTCTATCTATAATTCTGTGGGAAGGACACACGGGCCGGCAGCACTCTTTCGGTATGGATGGCACAGCATCCATACCGGCAAAGGGGGATCCCCCTTTGCGCGCGGTCCGCTCCGGACGGAGCAGCAGCTTCTTACCCCACCCGGTCCTGTCCGCAGATTGTGTCCGAGATCAGTGGAAATGGGGATTTACTGCTTTCCATTGGGAAAGCACAACAATATGGCAATGGGCGGCAAGGCCACCGCATTGCCTGATATTCAGCAGTATTCGACAAGTATCGGGGAAACCATTCCCCGCTTTCCGGTTATCATGTCCAAAAACTTGATGAGAATACAGAAAAAGGGCATCGAATGCCCTCTTTCTGTATCAAACGGATTTGCCTGAAATTATTCCTCGGGGTTCGCGGTAACTTCGGTCACGCTCTCGTCGATGTAAGCATAGAGCAGAGTCTCATCCCACTGATGCATCGAATCGGGATTGTAGTTCTGCAGCTTGGGAGAATAGAAAGCGTGATAGAGGTCGGAGTACAGCGGGATGTCGAGGCAGAGCTCGTTGAAGCGGATCTGGTACTCGAGCCACTTGGCGTTCCACTCATCCTCGTCGAGGAGGTAGCGCATTTCCTCAGTGACAGTGGCCAGCTCTTCGTCAGCGATCATGTTGCTGTTGTTGACGCCCCAGTAATCGACGTCGTCGGTGTAGCTGTACCAGGGCTGGATGATCGGATAGAAGCCGGTCGCCAGGTTGAACATGTTGTACTCAGAACCGGGCTTCTGGAGTTCTTCCAGCATCTGGTTGAAGTCCATAACGGTGGGCTCGATCTTCATGCCGACGAGCGGCGCGTTGGGAACGAGCATGGTGTTGAGCAGGTCGACAACGGGGTTGTCGGTGGTG
>CALXIG010000109.1 GCA_944388305.1 uncultured Clostridia bacterium | reverse complement strand
GGATCCTCAAGCGCTGCAAGGGCGAGGTCGACGCGGTTGAGACCCCGATCGGCTACCTGCCCAAGCCCGAGGACATCAACATCGAGGGCCTGGACATTACCGTCGACACCATCAGGGACCTGCTGAGCGTGGACAAGGAGTCTTGGATGGACGACATCACCCGCGAAGGCACCGGCATCGAGGCTTTCTACGCCAAGTTCGGCGACAAGCTGCCCTGCGAGATGCGCAAGCAGCTTGACGCGCTGAAGGCGCGCCTCGCGTAAGCGAATTTTTCCCACACAACAAAACGGCATGGTCGTTCCGGCCATGCCGTTTCCGTTCGTCACCTGATAGAAAGGAGCTGTCTTTCTATGTACACCCCCTCTGAAGAGCGGTACGGCCGCGATTTTTACCGCCGCTGCGGGCAGAGCGGCCTGATGCTGCCCGCCATTTCCCTCGGATTCTGGCACAATTTCGGCTCGACCGGTGTCTATGAGAACATGAAGCGGATGTGCTTTGCCGCTTTTGACAGCGGCATCACCCATTTCGATCTCGCCAACAACTACGGCCCCAACCCCGGCGACGCGGAATCGAATCTGGGACGCATCCTCCGCGAAGAGATGAGCGCTTACCGCGATGAGCTGATCGTCAGCACCAAGGCGGGTTACGACATGTGGCCCGGCCCCTACGGCAACTGGGGTTCGCGCAAATACCTGCTCGCCAGCCTCGACCAGAGTCTGAAACGGCTCGGCCTGCCCTATGTCGACATCTTCTACCACCACCGCATGGACCCGAACACCCCCCTCGAGGAGACGATGGGCGCCCTTGCGAGCGCGGTGCAGAGCGGCAAGGCGCTTTACGCCGGCCTTTCCAACTACAACGGCCCCACCATGGAGAAGGCCGCCGCCATTTTGAAGGAGCTCCGCTGCCCCTTTGTCATCAACCAGAACCGTTACTCGATTTTTGACCGCACCATTGAGCAGAATGGCCTCAAGGAGACGGCGGTCCGTCTCGGCAAGGGGATCATCACCTTCAGCTCACTCGAGCAGGGGATGCTCACCGACCGGTACCTCAACGGAATCCCGGCCGACAGCCGCATCCGCACCGACGGCCGCTACCTCAGGGAGAGCGCCCTCACGCCGGAGCGCCTGGCGCAGATCCGGGCCCTCAACGAGCTTGCGGCACAGCGCGGCCAGACCCTCGCGCAGATGGCCCTGAACTGGGTTTCCCGCGACGGCGCGGTGGTCAGCACCATCATCGGGGCCTCCCGCCCGGAGCAGATCCGCGCAAACGCCCTCGCCGTCCCGGCCGCGCCCTTCACCGGGGAGGAGCTCGACGCCATCGACCGGATTGTCCTCGGAAAGTGACCTGCACGCCGGCGAAATTCTTCTTTTTTCGGATTCCAGCAGGATATTTTACATTTTATACACGACTTTCCGGAGAAAATGGGATACAATATTATCGTACACCAAAAGAGGAGCGTTTGCGGATGTTCGGCTATATCAGGCCCTTTAAGCCGGAACTCAAGGTAAGGGAGTTCGACACCTATCAGGCGTTTTACTGCGGACTCTGCCGCCAGCTCGGCGAGGCGTTCGGCCCTTTTGCCAAGCTGACGCTGAGTTACGACTTCACCTTCCTCGCGATGGTGATCGCCGGGCTGCGGGAGCAGTTCGGCGGATTCAGCAAGGCCCGCTGCATGGCCAATCCGCTCAAAAAGAAGACCTGCGCGGTCCCCTGCGCCGATCTTTCCTTCACGGCCGGCTGCGCGATGATCCTCTTTTACTACAAGCTGCGGGACAATCTCGCCGACTCCGGCTTCTGGAAACGGCTTTTGTACTATCCGCTGCTTCCTTTTGCCTCAGCCGCCCGCCGGAAGGCTGCGAAGCGCCATCCGGAGGTGGACTGCATTTTTTCCCGCATGATGGAGGAGCAGGGGAGGCTGGAGCGGGAGCGGACCGCCAGCGTCGACCGCGCCGCCGAGCCGACGGCCGCCGCCATGCGTGACATGCTCGCCCTTGTCGCGGAGGACGAGACGCAGCGGCGGGTGCTGTCCCGGTTCGGGTACCTGATCGGCCGCTGGGTCTACCTGATGGACGCCCTCGACGACCTGGAGGAGGATCAGAAATCCAGTGGCTATAACGCTTTTTTGCTCAAGTTCGGGGGGAACGCGCCGGAGAGTGCGGACCTTGCCGAAATCCGCCGCTACGGGATGGGAGTATTGAACGTCACGGTCGCGGAAATGGGGGTCACCTACGAGCTGCTGGAATGGCGGCGCTATAAGGAGATCCTCGATAATATCATCTATCTCGGTCTTCCCCGCGCGGCGCGGGAAATCCTCGCCCAAACAGGGGAGCCGGGGAAGAAAGCCGTGGCGCAGCTCTGACGGCGGAGCGGCCCGCGCCAATCAATTTGTGCCGTACATGAATGGAGGCAGCAATGGCAGTCACAGATCCCTATAAGGTGCTCGGCGTTTCTCCGAACGCAAGCGAAGAGGAGGTCAAATCGGCCTACCGGCAGCTTGCGAAAAAGTATCACCCCGATAACTATGCCGACAGCCCTCTCGCCGATCTCGCGAATGAAAAAATGCAGGAGATCAACGAGGCGTATGATATGGTCATCAACCGTATTCGGGCGGGCGGCGCGCAGCAGGGCAGTGCGGGCGGCGCTTACGGC
Organism: uncultured Clostridia bacterium; assembly: GCA_944388305.1. Taxonomy (GTDB): domain Bacteria; phylum Bacillota; class Clostridia; order Oscillospirales; family Ruminococcaceae; genus Merdivicinus. The sequence goes on along the minus strand of CALXIG010000109.1, from coordinate 2,833 downwards.
TATGGCCAGCAGAATGCCGCCGGCGCATCTTCCCGGCAGAGCGATATCCGCCGTCTCATCCAGCAGAACCGTCTGGTGGAGGCGGAGGAGCTGTTGGACGGCATTCCGGTCCGCAACCGGGACGGTGAATGGTACTTTCTCAAAGGCAGCATCTTTTTCCAGCGCGGGTGGCTCGACGACGCGATGAATCATTTTTCCACCGCCTGCCGCTTAAGCCCCAATAACCCGGAATACCGCGCCGCCATGAACCGCATGATGTGGCAGCAGCAGGGGAATATGGGTTCCCCCAACGGTTCCTACCGCACCAACAACGACATGAACGGCATGAACACCGCCTGCAACTGCTGCGGCAACCTGATCTGCGCCGACTGCTGCTGCGAGTGCATGGGCGGCGACCTGATCGCCTGCTGCTAGGGAGGGGAGCGGTTTGAAAAAGACCAACCGGATAGCCCTGGGCGGCGTGATGGCCGCTCTGAGCGTTGTCTGTATGCTGTTGACCGGCGTCATTCCGATGGCGGATTTTACCCTTCCGGCGCTGGCCGGCCTGTTTCTGGTCCCCATTGTGGTCGAGGCCGGTTATAAGGCCGCCTGGACGGCCTATGCTGCTGTCGCCATCCTGTCGCTGATGATTGCCCCCAGCAAGGAGTGCGCCCTGTTTTATGCCGCCTTTTTCGGTTTTTACCCCATCGTGAAATCCCGGATCGAGGGGCTGAAAAGCCGCGCGCTGCAATGGGCGCTTAAATTTGCTCTTTTCAACGCCTGCGCGGCGGTGATTTTCCTCCTGGCCCTCTTCCTGTTCAGCTTTCCCGGCTACCGCGAGATGCTGGAGGAGGCCTGGTGGCTGCTTGCAGGCGGCTGGGCTTTCCTGAACGCGGTTTTTCTGATTGTCGATATCGCGTTTACCCAGATTATCAGCGCCTATCTGCGGTGGTTCCGCCCCAAATATATCCTGAAAATTTTCAAATAGCGGCCTGAGACCGGCCGCCTGAGACGGAAAACTTTTTGCAGCCAGCGCCCGGCCGCCTTTTGCGGTGCGGGCGTTTTTCAAAAGGAGGATTGTGTGATGATTTCGGAAATCAGCAGCCGGCGGAGCATCCGCCGCTATACCGGTGAACCGGTTTCCCGGGAGCAGATCCTCGCGCTCCTGGAGGCCGGGAACCGCGCACCGTCGGCCAAAAACAGGCAGCCCTGGCATTTTCTGGTCCTGATGGGCAAAGCCAAGGCTGACGCGGTCGAGGCGATGCGGCAGGGCATCGCGCGGGAAAAGGCGGGCGACGCCCTGCTGCCGGGCAGTTCCCGCTATCTGCCCGGCGCGGAGCATACGGCGGATATCGTGGAGCAGGCGCCGGTTCTCATTCTTATTTCCAACCCGTACGGGTACAGGCTGGATGCCCGCCTGCTGCCGGAGCAGCGGATCTACGATCTCGCAAATCTCCTGTCGGTGGGAGCCTGCGTCCAGAATATCTGCCTGGAGGCAGAGGCGCAGGGGCTGGGCAGCCTCTGGATCTGCGATATCTTTTTTGCGTATGAGGAACTCTCCCGCCGGTTCTGGATGCCGGGACAGATCGCAACAGCCGTTGCCATCGGTCATCCTGACGAGCGCCCGGCGCCCCGGCCCCGCCAGAGCCTGAAGGATGCCGTGGAATGGAGGGAGGCGTGACCGATGGACGCCAGTCGGAGAAGAGAACAGATCCTGGCCATTCTGCGGGCGAGCAGCCGCCCGGTCAGTGCGGCCGCGCTCGCGGCAGAAACCCGCGTCAGCCGGCAGATTATCGTGGGGGACATCGCCCTGCTGCGGGCCTCGGGAACGGAGATTCAGGCCACACCGCGCGGCTACCTGCTCCAGAGCAGAGATGAGGAGCAGGCCGGCTGTCTGCTGTACACCATCGCCTGCCGCCACGGCGCGGATCAGCTCGCCGAGGAGCTGTACACCGTCGTGGACAATGGCGGTGGGCTGCTCGACGTGACGGTGGAGCACCCGGTTTACGGGCAGCTCTGCGGCAAGCTGCATATCTTTTCCCGCCATGACGCGGATCTTTTTATGGACACCCTCGCCCGCAACCACGCGGAGACACTCTGCAATCTGACCGGAAACCTCCATCTCCACACACTTGCCTGCCGGACTGAGGAGGATTACCGCCGCATTTTGGCACAACTTGACAAAAAGGGCATCCTCTTTCCCAGATAAATAGCCGGATTGCAGCTTGACAAACCTGCGTTTTTCCTCTAAACTGATAACAGTGTCAAGACACCTGTATAGACAAGTTTGGAGGACTTTCTCATGAATCAGAAAAATGTGCGTCTGCAAAAACTGGTGACCGCTGCGCTGCTCTGCGCCATCGGCATCATCATCCCGATCGTCATGCCGATCAAGATTACGCTGGATCCGATGAGCTTTACCCTCGCGAGCCATGTCGCCATCTTTGTCGCGATGTTTGTCTCGCCCGCCGTCGCCGTCGCGGTGGAGCTGGGGACAACGGTGGGATTTCTGCTGGCCGGGTTTCCGCCGGCAGTTGTGCTGCGGGCGCTGGTGCAGCTTTTCTTTGTCGTGATCGGCGCATACTGGCTCGCCAAAAAGCCGGGGACGCTGAATGGTTTTGCGGGGATGAGCGTCTGGGTGCTGGTGACCGGGCTGCTCCATGCGGCCGCCGAGGCGCTGGTTTCAACTTGGTTCTATTTCGGCGGCAGCATCGACCAGAGCAGGGGCTTTTTCACCACCATTGTGCTGCTGGTCGGCGTTGGCACGTTGATCCACCACATTGTCGACTTCGCGATTTCCTACCTCATCTGGCGGCCGATCAGCAAGGTCATCCGCATCCCGGCGAGCGTGCAT
>CALXIG010000108.1 GCA_944388305.1 uncultured Clostridia bacterium | reverse complement strand
ATTTTCCTTTTGCACATCCGCCACATGGGTGTAAATCTCAGTGGTATTCAGATGCTCGTGTCCTAAAATTTCCTGCAAAACCTTGACATCTACATCTCCATACTGATACATCATGGTGGCGGCGGTGTGGCGGAGCTTGTGGGTCGAGAAGCCCATGTTGGACAATCCGGCTTTTTCAAGCAGGCCGTTGATGATCTGCTGGATGCGGCGCTGGCCGAGCCGTTCACCCTGCCGGTTTAAAAAGAGCGCCTCCTGGTCGACAATTTTTTTATATTCCTTTCGTTCTGCCAGATAGTCGTTCAACGCATCCATGCAGGCATCATTGAGATAGAGAATCCGCTCCTTGTTTCCTTTGCCGAGGACGCGCAGTGTGTTATCGCGGTAGCTGCTGACGTTCAGACCGCTCATTTCGGAGAGCCGCATCCCGCAGTTCAGAAACAGCGTGACCATGCAGGAATCCCGTCGGTAGTGCGGGTCCGCAGGGTCGAGGGCACCCAGCAGCTCGTAGCACTGTTCCAGCGTCAGATAGGCCGGCAACGCCTTTTTGGTGGCGGGCAGCTCGAGGTTTTCGACCGGATTGGAGGCGAGCAGGCGGACGTTGTAGGTGAGGTATTTGTACAGCCCGCGAATGGCGGAGACTTTTCGGGCGCGGGTGTTGGCATTGTTGGATTTTTCGGAAAAAACATAGTTTAAAAACTCGTACACGTCGGATAGCTGCGCGGATCCGACCAGCTCCAGGCTGGAATCGGAAATATCGATATCTTCCAGCGGCGTGTCTCTGGGGACGAGCCCCTTTTGCAGATGCAGGAACCGCAGGAAGGTGCGCAGGTCGATATAGTAGCCCTCAACTGTCAGCCTGGAACGGCCTTTGATCGTCAGCATGTAAAACAGGTAGTCGCGCAAAAAGCCGGGACAATCGGTGTAATCACTGGTTGTGTAGGACAAGATCAATACCTCCTGAAAAAAGATGCATGAATTTCGCTAAATTTATATTTTGCGAAGTAATGCCTGCTGAAAAAACTGGCCACCCCGCCGGCTGGGGCCTGACCTTTGAAGCGCCTCACTTATATTTGTAGACGCGGCGCAGCAAATCTTTTACCCGGATCGATGATCGATAGCACCGGGCGCAGAGTTTGCATCCGGCATCCGCTCAATTCGAGCGATTTGCACATGGAGCGGCACCGGAGCGAAACCACCAAAGGCTTCGGATCGCGTCAACTGCGATGCCGGCCACGATGCGGAAGCTCTTGCGAAGCTCTTGCGCGGAGCGCAGCTTTCGCCGCCGTGCGGCGAGTTGCACAGACAATTTTCCGGAGCGCAGCCGGAGCATGGGCAGTTGTTTTAAAATTTAGCGAAATTCGAAGACGCTTTCTCCTGTATCCGTTTTTGACCAGGCGGTATGTGCCTCCCAGACGCTGTCGTCCAGAAAGAGCCGCAGATAAACACGCCGGAAATACGGAGCCAGCTTGTCATCCGGTTGATTTTGCAGCTCCTGCATGTCCATCCAGAAAACTGCGCCCTCGTCAGTGCGCTCCAGCAGTTCGCCGGAAAAATCGGTGGTTTTGTAGAGATAAACCTGATACTGTTCTCCGTCATCCAGACAGTCCCAGTGAATTATGCCACAGAAATGAAGGTTTGTGACCGTCAGACCGGTTTCCTCCTGCACTTCGCGAATGGCAGAATCGGCAAAGCTCTCCCCTACCTCGACGTGTCCGCCGGGGAAAGCATAACCAGTCCAGTATTTTTCACGTTTCTGCACCAGGACTTTGCCGGTAGCCGGATCGGCCACCATGCACATATTAGTCTGTTCCAGCGGCAGTTTTCTCCCCATTGTACCCCTCCTTGAACCCAAATATGGAAAAATAAGGGCCTGACGGCACAGGCCCTTACCTATTGCAATCAACCTTCCAGAATTTTCAGCAGCATTTCCTTCATCAGGGTGGGATTTCCCTTGCCCTTGGAGGCTTTCATGCACTGACCGACAAGGAACCCGAGTGCGTTGGTTTTTCCGCCGCGGTAGTCGTCGATTGACTTCTGATTGGCCGCCGCGACGCTGTCGACGATAGCCTGAAGGGCAGCGGTGTCGGAGACCTGTTCCAGTCCCAGCTCTTTGACCAGATCCGCAGGCTCTTTTCCCGTTTTGCGCATTTCTTCAAAAACCTGTTTGGCAGCCGAGCTGGAGATGCGGTTTGCCTCCTGCATGGCGATGATCTCGGCGAGCTGCGCGGGGTCGACACCCAGCCCGTCGATGGGCTTTCCAGTTTCGTTCATCAGGCGGGAGATGTCGCCCAGCACCCAGTTTGAGGCGCTTTTGGGCTTGATTTTGCCGGCGGCGAGGATCTGCTCGAAGAAATCGGCTTTTTCGCGGGTTTCCGCCAGCAGCGCAGCGTCGTCTTCGGGAATTCCCAGTTCGCGGATGTAGCGCATTTTCTTGCGATTAGGCAGTTCCGGGATGGATGCCTTCAAGCCGTCGAGGTAATCCTGCTCCAGGACAATGGTCAGCAGGTCCGGCTCCGGGAAATAGCGGTAATCCTGTGCATTTTCCTTGCTGCGCAGCAGGAAATTCTGCCCCTTCAGGTCGTCCCAGCGGCGGGTTTCCTGGGAAATTTCTCCTCCATTTTCCAGCACCTCGATCTGACGGTTTGCCTCATACTCGATGGCACGCACCGCGCCGCTGAAGGTGTTGACGTTTTTCATCTCAACGCGGTTGCCGAACGGCTCGCCCGGCTTGTGGACCGAGACGTTGATGTCGCAGCGAATAGAGCCTTCCTGCATCTTGCAGTCGGAGATATTGAGGTACTCCAGGATGGATTTAATGGTATCGAGGTAGGCTTTGGCTTCTGCGGTGCTGTGCAGGTCCGGCTCCGAGACGATTTCGATGAGCGGAACGCCGCACCGGTTGAAATCGACCAGGGTGCCGGTGAAACTGTCGTCGTGGATGAGTTTGCCCGCGTCCTCCTCAATGTGGATGCGGGTGATGCCGACCCGCTTTTCCGCGCCGTCGACCCAGATGTCGAGATAGCCGTTCTCGCACAGCGGGATGTCAAACTGAGAGATCTGGTAAGCTTTGGGCAGGTCGGGATAGAAATAGTTCTTGCGGTCCTGCTTACTGACCGGGTGCACGGTGCAGTTTAAAGCATAGCCCATCCGCGCGGCATATTCCACCACCTTCTCGTTCAGGGTAGGCAGCGTACCGGGCATCCCCATGCAGACCGGACAGCATTGGGTATTGACCTCCTTGCCGAAGGAATTCCGGCATCCGCAATAAATTTTGGAGGCGGTATTTAATTCCGCGTGGACCTCGAGGCCCACGACAAGCTCATAATCGTGTTTCATGCTGTTCTCTCCCCTTCGATTACATGAGTGTGCGGCTCAGATCAAAGCCGCCAAGCGTCTTTTCCCAACAGGAGGCGGCCCGGAACAGGGTCGATTCGCTGAATTTCGGCCCGATGAGCTGTGCGCCGATGGGCATCGGCTTGCTGTCAAAGCCGCAGGGCAGGCTCATACCGGGCAAACCGGCGATATTGACGGTGACAGTGAGAATGTCGTTCATGTACATCTTGATCTGATCGTCGATATTTTCGCCAAGCTTGAAGGCGGTGTCGGGAACAGTCGGGGTCAGGAGCAGGTCGCAGCGCTCAAAGGCTGCGGCGAATTCCTGCTGGATGCGCAGCTGAGTGAATTTTGCCTTTTTATAGTAGGCGTCGTAATAGCCGGAGCTGAGCACGTAGGTGCCGAGCATGATGCGGCGCTTGACCTCCGCGCCGAAGCCCTCGCTGCGGGTCTTTTCGTACATCTCGGTAAGGTTTGTATAATCTTTGGTGCGGTAACCATACTTGACGCCGTCAAAACGCGCGAGATTGGAAGAGGCTTCCGCCGACGCAATGATGTAATAGGCCGAGAGCGCGTAATCGGTGCTGGGGAGAGAGACCTCCACCAGTTCGGCCCCCTGTCCTTCCAGCTCTTTTGCCATCTTCAGGATCGCTTCCCGGACCTCGGCGGAGACGCCGTCGCCGAAATACTCCTTCGGCAGGCCGATGCGCAGGCCCTTAATATCCGAGGTAATCTCCTTTGCAAAGTCGGGATATTCCCGCAGCGCGGAGGTCGCGTCGTGGTTGTCCCGCCCGCAGATGGCGCTGTAAAGCATGGCAACGTCCATAACGCTCCGGCCCATCGGCCCGATCTGGTCGAGGGAGGAGGCAAAGGCGACAAGGCCGTACCGGGAAACCGAGCTGTAGGTGGGTTTTAAGCCCACGATGCCGCAGTAGGCGGCAGGCTGGCGGATGGAGCCGCCGGTATCTGAACCGAGGGCGAGGACCGCTTCCCCTGCCGCGACCGCCGCCGCGCTGCCGCCGGAGGAACCGCCGG
>CALXIG010000107.1 GCA_944388305.1 uncultured Clostridia bacterium | reverse complement strand
GCCAACATGGGGGGGGTCGGGACGACACGGGGAGGAAGGGGCGAGAAGAGGGGGGGGGGGGGGGGGGGGGGGGGGGGGGGGAGGGGGGGGGGGGGGGGGGGGGGGGTCGGGCCGGGGGGGGGGGGGGGGGGGGGGGGGGGGGGGGGGGGGGGGGGGGGGGGGGCAGAGCGGTATTCGGTTGGCGAAAGGCCGGTCATCCTGCGGAAAATCTTGTAAAAATACTTGAGGTTGTGGTAGCCGACCCGCTCACAGATCTCATAGACGTAGAGATCGGAGTGGTTCAGCAGCTCCACGGCCGCGGATATCCGCACACCGGAAAGGTATTCGGTGAAGGTCTGCCCGGTCTTCTCCTTAAAGAGCCGGCTGATGTAGATCGGATTCAGGTAAACCTGCTCCGCTGCGTCGGAAAGGGAAATATCCCGGGCGTAATTCTGACGGATAAACGCCTTGAGTTTGTCGATGATGCTCTCCCCGCCCGGCGTCAGCCTGCCGCGGCCGCGCAGCGCCTCAATCAGGAGTGCGATCCGCCCCTTGCCCCACCTGGCAAGCTCTGCCTCGCTGCGGCAGAGTGGAATTTCGATGACATTGATCTCACAGAGCAGATCGGAGAAAAAGATGGTGTCCCCCTCGCCGATCTTTTCCGCGGCAATGGAAAAAAAGTGGACGAGCTGGGTCTGCGCAAACAGAAGTCCGAGCAGCGCGCTCTGACTCAGAAACGCCTCCAGAAGCTCCTCTGCGGCCGCCTGATCCCCCTGGCTGATGTAGGTCAGCAGCAGCTTTTTCTGCTCGTGCAGAAGGTGGTAGAATTCCGGCTGGGAGCTGCTCTCCGGCGGACGGGAGCGTGGCCGCAGCCCGGCGATGCCGGCAATGCTCTCTGGAAAATCGAGCTGCTCCGTCCGGGCGGTGAGGCCGGTCATCATCTGGATGAGGGAGCAGAGCTGCACGCCGAAATCGGGGTGGCCGGACCGGTAACCCGGCACGCAGCCGGCCCCCAGTTTTTCCCAGAAGAAACCGCTGATCCGCCGCACATCGCTTTCGATAGGATAGAAGTCCAGCCGCTCATCAAAGGACTCGAAGAGGTGGCTGAGCTGTTCGGAGAGTTCCTGGGAGCCGTATTCGGACAGAAACCGTTTCATCGCTTCGTCCTGCTCAAGAGTCAAAGTGAACAGGATGCCCTGCCGCTCCATTCCGCTGCCGCTGATGTCGGTGAGGGCGAGCCGCCGGCGGATCTCCTCCGGGTCCTTGAGCCGCCCCATCCACACCTCGAGGATGAGCTGCTGAATCTCGAAATTGACCAGCCGGTTCAGGCGGTCAATCCTTCCCTGCAGGGCGTCCTCGTAGACGCTCTGGTCCTCCAGCTCGGCGCAGAGTCCGGCGAAGGTATCCTTGAGCGCGGGCAACGAGATGGGTTTGAGCAGGTAGTGCGCCACGTTGTACTCCACCGCCTGCCGGGCGTACTCAAAATTCTTGTAGCCGGTGAGAAGGACGACCTTGACCGGCAGTTTGTTGACCGCGACAAACCGTGCCACTTCGAGGCCGGTGACCGCAATCATCTCAATATCCATGAGCAGAACGTCGGGTATGCGCTCCTTGAGATATTCCAGGACCTCCCCGCCGTCCGAAAAGACCGCGTCGACCGAAAATCCCAGCTCCTCCCAATGGACCATCCGGGTGAGTCCGTTGCGCATCATCTGCTCGTCCTCCGCGATAACCAGAGAATACATGAGGCACCTCCTAATCGCGCTCCCGCCGGCTGCGGTAGGCAGTGGGGGAAAGCTTGTGGTTTTTGGCGAAAACCGTCGAGAAATAATTGGGATCGCGGTATCCGACCCTGCGCGCGATCTGACTGACCGGCAGCGCGGAATTTTTGAGCAGCAGCCGCGCCTTCTCCATTCGCAGCGACTCGAGGTAGGCGCTGACCGTCACGCCGTAATACTGCTTGAAGAGGTGCTGCAAAAAGGACTGCGAGCAGTTGCAGAACCGGGCAAGCCCCTCCAGCGTCACCTCCCGCCCGCAGCGGACGTGCAGGTACTCCACCGCCTGCTGCATGAGAAGGCGGTGCTGCGTCCTGGCACCGGTCAACTCGAGGTTCCACAGCTGCATGTCGTCCGCCAGAGAGGAAAAGAGCAACGAGAGCGTCCCCATCGCCGCAGCGAGCTCGGGAGGCGGCGCCCCCCGGTCCGGGATGTTTTCCCGGTAAACGCGGAAGAGCTCCTCTTCGGAAAATCCGTAGCGCGCGGCGGTATGCCGCAGCCGCTTGCAGAGAACGCGCTCCTCCGGCCGGCAGTACCCGGCGCTCAGGTATCCGGCGACCTTCCCCTTGCAGCTGACCGGCACGACATATTCGGCGACGCCGCAGTGGCACACCCCGAAGATGGGGCCGCCCGCCCGCTCGAGCGCCTTCACGATGTTTCCCTTGGCGCTGATGCAGCGGCTCCAGAGGGCGGCGTTGCCTTTGACGTACATGCAGTAGGGATTCTGGTGGATGATATACCTGGAGAGAAGCCGCAGCAGGCGGCTGTCGCACTCTGCGTACTCGAGCATTCCCCCGATGTGGAGAGAAACCTGATACCGGCGGGAAAGATCCTCCAGAAATGCCGCAAGCGCCTGGTAGTGAAATTCGGCTGGCTGCATGAAAATCCCCTTTCATTTGAGCAGAATTTTCAAGATTTCAAGCAGAAAATTCTATGTTCCTTTTTGAAAATCTGTTATATGATTCTAATAATAGCACAAATCCAGCGATTTGAAAAGGTTATTTCGGGTATTCAGCACAGTTTTTTCTTTCCGCGCCAATTCCGGCGAGAAGGGAGTATCAAAATTATGGACAGCAGAGAACGCCTGCTTCGCTTTTTTGCGGGCAAAGAGATCGACCGTCTCCCCATCTGGCTCCTGACCCCCTTTCACCCGCTCGGCTGCTACACCGACGTCTACCGCAATCCCGCCTACGCGCCGGTCGTCAGCCGGATCGAGGCTGGCGACTGCGAGAGCTTCGACCGCCGCGGCTGCAAGCGGAAGCTCCTCTACACCGCGAGCGGGGACTTTTTCATCGGCTCCGCTCCCGCACCGCGGGAAAATCTCTCCGGCTATCAGAAAATCGCCTACAGGGACCTGCTTTTTGAAAAATATGTGGAGCGCACCCCTTCCGGCAGCCGGATCAAGGCGTACATCGAAGACCCGCAGGATCTCTACAAACTGCTCGACATCCCCTATGTCCCCATCCGCCCCGACCTTGCGCCCTACCGCAGGGAGAAGGAGGAGTTCGGCCGCCGCGGCCTCTTCATGCTCGACCTGGGCGACCCGCTCGGCCCGATCTACAACCTCATGCGGGTGGAGGATTTCGCCATCGCCACCCTGACCGACTACGGCACCGTGATCGAATTTGTCGATGAGATGCAGCGCCGGGTGCTCGATACCTACCGCTATTTTCTGGAAAACGACGCAGCCGACTGCTACTTTATCGTCGGCTGCGAGTTCGCAGGGCCGCCGCTCGTCTCCCCCGCCAAATTCGGAGAGATGAGCGAGCGGTACATCAAGTCCATCTGCGACCTCATCCGCTCCTACGGCAAAATTTCAATCGTCCACTACCACGGCTTTCTGAAGGCAATTCTCCCCAACTTCCGAAAGGTCGGGATGGACGGCCTGCACACCATCGAGGCCCCGCCGGTCGGCAACTGCACCCTCCGGGAGGCGCGGGAGGCGCTGGGCCCCCAGACCGCCCTCATCGGCAACGTACAATATGACGATCTGACCCGCCTCCCGGCAGAAGAGATCGTCCGGCAGGTCAAAGAGGCGGTCGCGGAAGCCGGTGACGGAAAGCTCATCCTCTCCCCCACCGCCGGGCCGTATGAAGACAACCCCAACGAGACCCTCATCCGTAACTATCTGGCGTTCATCGACGCCGGACTCACATACGGCAAGCGATAAGGAGGTTTTTTCATGACAACCTTGTGGATCGACGCGCTGGAATTTGAAAACTACGGCGGCTTTACCGCCGAAACCCAGTTTGTGCAGGAAATGGGGCAGGGCTACCTGTTCGCCTGTCAGGTGCCGGGCATTCCGGTCGCGGATGCCTCAACCCATTTTTCCGTCCCGGAGGCGGGGCGGTACCGCATCTGGGTACGCACCAAAAACTGGTACAAAAACGGCTCTCCCGGGCGGCTCAAACTGCTGATAGACCGCGCCTATCTTCCCCGCGAGCTGGGCGCGCTGCCCACTGAACTCTGGTGTTGGGAGGCCGCGGGCGACGCGGCGCTTTCCGCCGGACTTCATGAACTGACGGTGCAGGACACGACCGGCTATTTCGGACGGTTCGCCGCGGTCATCGTCACCGACGATATGGACTTCACCCCCGAACAGGAGATGCGCCGGCTCTGGAAGGAGCGCGCGGCCATCCGCGGGGAATCTGCTGAACCCAAAGATGGCGGCGAGTACGATGTCGTGGTCGCGGGCGGAGGTCCGGCCGGCGTACCGGCTGCCATCGCTGCGGCGCGCAAGGGGATGCGCACCCTCATCCTCCACTCCCGGCCCGGTCTGGGCGGCAACGCGAGCGACGAGGGGACGGTCGGCTTCGACGGGGCCTACGCCGTCCACCCGAACACCCGTGAGGGCGGCATCGCCGAGGAAATCCGCCGCACCCGCGACCACGAGCATCTGAGCTGGGAGGGCGCCCTCAAGCGGCTCTGCGCCGCCGAGCCGAACCTCACCATCGCCTACAACCAGTTCCTGATGGACGCGGAGACCGAAAACGGGCGCATCCGCTCGGTCACGACGATTAACTGCATCGACAGCTCCTTCACAACCTACCGCGGAAAGATGTTAATCGACTGCACCGGCGACGGCTGGCTCGGCTACTACGCCGGAGCAAAATACCGGCTCGGCCGGGAGGCCAAATGGCAGTACGGCGAGGAATTCGCCCCCGAATGCCCCGACAACCTCACCATGTCCGGCTGCCTGATGGGCAGCGTGAACGGCGAGCAGATTCTCGGCTATTACGCCGAAGATACCGGAAAGCCGGCCGTCTTCACCGCGCCCGAGTGGGCGGTCAAGCTGCCCAAAGGCGACGACCTCCACCGCGCGCCGGGACGCCTGCACACCGGCGAATGGTGGGTGGAAAATCCCACCGACATGGACGACCTCTGGGAACAGGAGGCCATCCGCGACGAGCTGCTGCGCCTGAATCTCGGCTATTTTGACTGGGTCAAGAATTCCTACAGCCGCCGTGACGTGGCGCGAAATCTTCAGCTCGTCGCATTCGGCCGCTACAACGCCAAACGGGAGACCCGCCGCATCATCGGCGACTATGTCCTCACCCAGAATGACTGCCACGGCTCCTCCTTCCCCGACGCGGTTTCCTACTGCGGCTGGCCGCTCGACGTTCATCATCCGCGCGGACTTTACTCGGGCGCCGAAGGGCCGTACTACTCCAACGCCCGCGTGCCGGTCACTGAGATTCCCTTCCGCTGCCTCTATTCCAAGAACATCGAAAACCTGATGATGGCGGGCCGGTGCATCTCAGTCAGCCACCTTGCCCTCGGCACCGTCCGGGTCCAGAACACCCTCGCCACTCTGGGCCAGGCCGCCGGAACCGCCGCCGCTCGCTGCATCCGGGAGGGAATTACTCCACGCGGCATCTACGAAACCCGGATGGCAGATTTCCAGCAGGAGCTGCTGCGGGACGACCTCTACATTCCGAGCCTTGTCAATCAGGACCCGCAGGATCTCGCGCGGCAGGCAGCCGTCACCGCTTCGAGCGTCAGCCGCACCGAGACGTACAACCTGCACCGCGGCGTGCCGGATCAATTTCTCCCTCTTGACTGCACGCTGGCCATGAGCCGCAGCCTGCCCCGGAAGGCGGAGTATGTCCGCGTCACCCTCAAAAACGCGACAGATTCCCCGGTTACCGTCACCGCCTCCCTCCTCGCCATGAAGAATGCGGGAGACTACGAGGGGGCAGCTGTCCACGACCGCGCCGAAGCCGTCGTTCCCGCCCGCTTTGAGGGGCCGTTTGACCTTCCCCTCGACTGCAATGTCGGCTCTCCCGCCATCGGCGTGGCGCTTGAACCGGCGGAAGGCATCCTCTGGCAGTCCATCGCCTGCACCTGTTTCGAAAAGTGGAGCGGACGGAAACTCAACGCCTATCGCTGGGAGGCGGACAGCAAGCGCTCCTTCGCGGCGGAATTTTTCCCGGAGGAACTCCCGCTCGCCGACTGTTCGCCTGAAAGCGTTTCGCGCGGCGCCTCCCGCATTGTGAGCGAAACCGAATACGGCTGGGTCTCTGACCCGGCGGAGCCGCTCCCCCAGTGGATTGCGCTGGAATGGAAGGAACCGAAGGAGGTGCACGAGGTCCAGCTCATCTTTGACACCGACCTCATCAACCCCGCTTACAGCTATGTGACCCTGCCCATCGTCAAGCGCACCGTCTCCGACTACCGGGTCGAAGTAAGCACAGCGGACGGGTGGAAGACCGTCGCGGAGGTAACAGACAATTTCCTCCGCCGCAACACCCTCTCCTTCCCCGCCGTCCGGGCGAACGCGCTGCGCGTGACCGTCCTCAAGACCTGCGGCGACCCGAGCGCGCGCATCTTTGAAATCCGGGTGTACTGATCTGATGTCAACAAAAGGAGGATTTTTTCATGGCACTGTTTGAAATCATTCCCCACAAGGTGGAATTCTGCGTCGTCGGCGGCGGTCTTTCCGGCCTCGCGGCGGCGGTATCCGCGGCCCGTCACGGGCGGAAGGTCGCCCTCATCCAGGACCGCCCGATGCTCGGCGGCAACGCCTCCTCCGAGGTGCGGATGTGGGTCTGCGGCGCGCACGGCGACAACAATCGCGAAACCGGCATCATCGAAGAGCTGGAGCTCAACAACTACTACCGCAACCCCTACAAAAACTACCCCATCTGGGACGGCATTATGCTGGAACTCGCAAAAAAAGAGCCGAATCTCTCCCTCTTCCTCAACTGCACCTGCATGGACGGCGAAATGGAAGGGAAAAAAAACAAAAAAATCACCTGCTGGCAGATGACCACCCAGAAATACCACACCTTTGAGGCGGAGATCTTCGCCGACTGCTCGGGCGACAGCGTCCTCGCCCCCATCACCGGCGCGCTTTACCGGATGGGGCGGGAAGCCCGGGACGAGTACGGGGAGGACATCGCACCGGAAAAGGCTGATTCCCACACGATGGGAATGAGCTGCATGATCCAGGCGCGGGAATACCCCGAGGAGCGCACCTTCATCGCCCCGGAATGGGCGCGGAAGTTTACAAAGGAGGACCTCCCCTACCGCCAGCCGAATCTCAAAAACGACGGAGAAAATTTCTGGTACATGGAACTGGGCGGCATGGTCAACGCCATTGACGACACCGAGGAGGTGCGGGACGAGCTGCTGCGGGTCGCCTACGGCATCTGGGATTACCTCAAAAACGACCCGGAGAACCGGGAGCAGAACAAAAACTTCGACATCGACTGGATCGGCATCCTCCCCGGCAAGCGGGAATC
>CALXIG010000106.1 GCA_944388305.1 uncultured Clostridia bacterium | reverse complement strand
GGGTTGCCGATGGTGATGTCGAGGAGGTTTGCGCCGGGCTCTTTGGGGAGAAGGCCGATGAGCTTCTTCGGTTCGGTCATGTCGGGGGTGACGCCGCCGGTCTCGTTGACGCCGAAGCCGTAGGGGTAGGGGAAGCCGTCGTAGATGTTCAGCCGGGAGGTCACGATAAAGCCGGAGCTGGTCGAGGCTTTGGCGTTGGCGATGCCTTCGCGAAGGTATCGGGTGCGGTTTTCAAAGCTGCCGCCGAATTCGCCGGGGCGGTTGTAGGCGGAGAGAAGCTCGCAGCCGAGATAGCGGTGGCAGGCCTTGACATCGACGCCGTCGAAGCCGGCCAGTTCCGCCTCATGGGCGGCCTCGCCGTAGCGCTCAATGAGGCGCTTGATGTAGTCGTCGGAGACGATGCGGTCGGCGGGGATGGGGTTGTCCTTTTCAAAAATGGGGTTGTTGTAGGCGATGAGGGGCGCGGGGGTCCCGTGCGGCTTGCTGTACCGCCCGGAGTGGGTCGCCTGCATGATGATGAGGGGCGCATAGCCGAATTTCTTCATGGAAATTTCACGGATGCGGTCGTTCATGGCGCGGTAGGCGTCGATGTTGTCCCGCTTCATCCAGAGCTGGCGGGGATTGGCGCGGCCTTCCTCCCAGACGGCGGTCGCCTCCTCCCAGATGAGACCCGCGCCGCTTTCGGCAAAGCGGTCATAACGGCGGAGAGTCAGCTCGTCGGGTTTTCCGTCGGCAGTGCCGTCGCAGCCTTCCATCGGCTGAATGGCGATGCGGTTGGGAATGGTGTGCCCGTCGACGGAGAGGGATTCCCCCAGAATGGCGGTGTCTTCGGAAAAAGGCAAAGTGATTTGCTCTTTTTCCGCCTCCGCGCGGATGTCGTCAATGGTTTTGTAATGAAACATACAGCCAGCCTCCTGTTTGAATTTTTCTGTCCCGTCCGGGACAGATTGTAAGAGCCGTCCAGTTTTTGTTCGAAAAAGCACTGTTTTTTCCTTTATTTTTATGATAAAATAAAACGGGAGGAAAATGTAGGCTTTGCTTTGGATTTTCCACGTAAAATTTGCTTTTCTTTCCCCTCTGTTTCCCCGCAAAAGTCAATTTTTACATAGCATCCCGCAAAAAATGCAGACAAAAGCGGACAGAATGGGGGTATCATGAGAGCAAAGACTCCCGGGAGCAGGGGTTCCCTCAAACGGACGGATGTCCGACAGATTTCAGATGAAAGGATGAATTCATGATGAATCACATGAGAACCGGACTCACCTCGGTCACCTTCCGCCAGAAGAGCGTGGAGGAGATCATCGCGCTGGCCGTGCAGGCCGGGCTTTCCGGCATCGAGTGGGGCGGAGACGTCCATGTCGCACCCGGCGATGCCGCCTCCGCCGCCGAAACCGCCCGCAAGACCCGGGAGGCGGGACTTGCCGTCCTCTCCTACGGCTCCTACTACCGCGGCGGAGAGGGGGAGGACTTCGCTCCCATCCTCGCCTCTGCCAGGGCGCTCGGCGCGCCGGTGATCCGGGTATGGGCCGGTAAGAAGACCTATGAGGAGAGCACGCCGGAGGAATTTGCGGCGCTGGCCGCCCGGTTCCGCGGCGCCGCGGAGATGGCCGCCGCAGAAGGCATCCGGGTCGCGTTCGAGTATCACCGCGGCACCGCCACCCAGACGATTGCGGGGGCGCTCGCCCTGCTGGAGGCGGCAAACCACCCGAATCTCGGCTGTTACTGGCAGCCCAATCCCGACATCACTCACGAAGAACAGCTCGCTGAGATCGACGCGCTGCTGCCCTATCTGGAAAACATCCACGTCTTCTGCTGGACCGGCAAAAACGAGCGCCATCTCCTCTCGGAGGGCGCAGACCGCTGGCGCGATTACCTTTCCCATATCCGCGAAAGCGGGCGGAGCCACGACTTTATCCTGGAATTCGTCTTAAATGACAGCGACGAGGCTTTCCTGGCGGACGCCGGAACCCTTCGCGGCCTGCTCAAATAAACCATCAGGGAGGTACAACCATGAAACCGAAAGCAGCATTCATCAACGTGCGGGCGGAAAACCGCCTCGCCGACGCCTTTGACGCCGTTACCGGGGCGAAGCTTCGCGAGGCGCTGGAATTCCCCGCCGAAACCATCCTGCCCGAAAATTTCGAGCAGCACCGCGACTACCTTGCCCAGACTGAGTACCTGTTCAGCACCTGGGGAATGCCTGCCCTCACTGAGGAGCAGATCCGCGCGCATTTCCCCGCCCTCAAGGCAGTCTTTTACGCGGCCGGGTCGGTGCAGTACTTTGCCCGTCCGTTTTTAAACTGCGGGGTCAAGGTCTTCAGCGCCTGGGCCGCCAACGCGGTGCCGGTCGCCGAATACACCGTCGCCCAGATCATCCTCGCGGGCAAGGGTTACTACCAGGGGCTTCGCCGCCAGGAAAAAGACGGCCGCGAGGCTTTCCGCGCCTACAGCGACTCCTTCCCCTGCAACTACAATACCAAAGTCGGCATCCTCGGCGCGGGAATGATCGGCTCGCTCGTGCTCAATATGCTCAAATCCTACCGCTTTGAAGCGCTGGTCTACGATCCCTTTGCGAGCGACGAAAAACTGGCGGCGCTTAACGCCCGCCGCGCCACCCTCGAGGAGATCTTCTCCGAATGCCAGACCATTTCCAACCACATTGCAAACCTTCCCACCACTCAGAAGATGCTGCGGTATGAGCATTTCTCCCGGATGAAGAAAAACGCGACCTTTATCAACACCGGCCGGGGCGCCCAGGTCGTTGAGGAGGACCTCATCCGCGCGCTGCGGGAAGAGCCGGACCGCACCGCCCTGCTCGACGTCACCATGCCCGAGCCGCCTGAGGCGGACAGCCCCTTCTGGACCCTTCCCAACGTCTTCCTCACCCCTCATATCGCGGGCAGCATGAATCAGGAGATCGCCCGGATGGGCGCTTTCATGCTCGAAGAGTGCGAGGCGCTGCTTGCCGGCCGCCCCTGCCGCTACGAGGTTTCCATGAAGATGCTGGAAACAATGGCCTGACATGAATTCCCCCCTCATCTCTCAGCTCAAATACAGCGAAACGAGCCAGTCTCAGCACGAGCACTTCCACCTCACCTGCGAGATGGTTTTTGTCAACGAAGGGAAGGCGGAATTTCTCATCGACGGCAGGCGGTATCTGGCCGAGAAGAACTCCATCGTCTTCATCAGCAGCTACGAGCAGCATGAGATCCGGATCGCCGAGCAGCCCTACCACCGGTATTTCGCGATGGTGCAGGCCGCCGAGCTGGAGCGCGCGCTGCCCTCTTCCATCCTGCCGGGCATCTTTAAAAACCGTCCGGCGGGATTTGCCCACTGCGTCTCGCTGGCCGCGTTCGGAGATGAGCCGGAGCGCCTTTTTTCCGCCCTCTGCCGGGAAGCGAACTCCGACGCCCCCTTTGCCGGACAGATGGTCCGCAGCCTGCTCGAACAGATTCTCATTCTGGTTTACCGGGCCTGCCCGCAGAATTTTGCGGCGCGGGAGGGGAGCCAGAGCGGGCGGGTGCGGGAGATTCAGCAGTATATCGAGCAGCATTTCACCGAGGAACTGCGCATCTCGGAGCTTGCCGAGCGTTTTTTTGTCAATCACTGCTACCTTACCCACATCTTCAAGGAGCAGGTGGGATACAGTCCCAAACAGTACATCCTTTTAAACCGGCTCTCCTACGCCAAGGAGCTGCTCGAGACGACCGGTCTTCAGGTCTCCCAGATTGCCTATCAGTGCGGGTTTGGGGACACCAACAATTTTATTCGGTCCTTCCGGGAATGGTTCGGGCTGGCGCCCAATCAGTACCGTCAGAGCCAGGAACACCGGTAGCAGTCCGGGGCCGGCAGCAAATCAGCTGCCAGCCCCGGATTTTTTCCGTCCGGCTGCGGCCCGCGCCTCTTTCCCGCGGACTTTGCGCGCGCCGGCGGTATCCTGCACCAGCTTTGGGAGCCATTCCGCGGTGCAGAGGTCCAGGGGAATCACGATCTCCTGGATTTTGTCTCCGGGTGATGGCCTTTTGAGCTCTCCGGGCAGGCCGGGCAGTCCGACCTCCCGCAGGGAGAGCACGGTCCCGCTCAGCCATCCGACCGGCTGACCGTCGCAGTACAGGCAGCAGCAGCCGAACATTTTCTTTATGCGGATGTCCAGTCCTTGCAGGGCATCCAGCCAGGTCTGCACGACGGCGTCATCTGGATATGGCATTTTTTCCGCCTCCTGTTCTCCTCTTATTGTAAGGCGCAGATGTGAATTTTTTATGACCGGTTCCGAATTTTTGTGAAGCCCGCCTGGCAAAATTTTTTTGATAAAATCCTGAATATCCATCATTTTTCTGGAATTTTTCAATCATGTGTGCTATAATGAGGACGATAACGGCGGCGCGGCAGCCCGCCGGATTTTCAGACTCTTTCTGGAGGTGTTTCCATGCAGTTCCCAACCCGGTTTATCTGCGCGTCCCACGATTATGCCGACTTTGACCATCAGGTCCCGGCTCCGTACCTGCGCCGCAGCTTCACCCTTGAAAAAACGCCGGAAAAGGCCGAGATTCTCGCAACCGGCCTCGGTTTTTACCGCCTGTTTGTAAACGGCCGGGAGATCACCAAGGGCATTCTTGCGCCCTACATCAGTTCCCCGGACGATATTGTCTATTTTGACCGCTACGATGCGGCCAGCCTCCTGCACCCCGGCGAAAATGTGATCGGGCTCATCCTCGGCAACGGGATGCAGAACGGATTCGGCGGGTATATCTGGGATTTCGACAAAGCCCGCTGGCGCGGCGCGCCGATGGCCGCCCTCCGGCTGGAGGCGGACGGCTTTGTCCTCGAGAGCGACTGTACCTTCAAAACCCACCCCTCCCACATTCTGATGGACGAGCTGCGCTCCGGCGAGTATGTGGACGCCCGCCTGGAAATCCCCGGCTGGGCAGCCCCCGGCTTTGACGACAGCTCCTGGGCGAACGCGCTGCCCGCCACCTCCCCCCGCGGGGAGTTCCGCCTCTGCGAGGCGGAGCCGATTGTCTGCTCGGAGGAGCTGCGCCCCGTCTCCATCACCCCCTATCAGGAGGGGTACCTCTACGACTTCGGGGTCAATACCGCCGGACGCTGCCGGCTGAAGATTACCGGCGCGCCGGGTCAGGAGATCTTTACCTCCCACTGCGAGTGGTTCCACGACGGCGTCCTCGATCAGAGCAACATCAATTTCGGCAGCCGCGGCGACCCCCGCGCCCATTACGTGCAGTGCAACCGCTACATCTGCAAAGGGGAGGGGGAGGAGGTGTACGCCCCCTGTTTTGCCTACTACGGCTTCCGGTACGTCTATGTGAAAGGAATCACTCCGGAACAGGCCACTCCGGACCTTCTGACCTTCGAAGTGATGCACTCCGATCTTGCGGAGCGCGGCGGATTTTCCTGCTCGGATGGGACGGCAAACCTCCTTCAGCAGTATACCCGGCGCTCCACCCTCGCGAATTTCTACTACTTCCCGACCGACTGTCCGCACCGCGAGAAAAACGGCTGGACCGGCGACGCCGCCCTGTCGGCAGAGCACACCCTCTTAAACCTCGGCGCCGAAACCAGCTACCGTGAGTGGCTGCGCAATGTCCGCTGTGCCCAGACGGAGCGCGGCGCCCTCCCCGGCATCATTCCGACCGGCGGATGGGGCTATGACCGGCTGACCGGCCCGGCCTGGGACAGTGCGCTGACCTATCTGCCCTACTTCACCTGGCGCTACCGCGGCGATCTGGAGATTGTAAAGGAAAACGCCCCTGCGATCTTCCGCTACCTCTTCTATCTTTCCAGCCGGACAGACCGGGACGGCCTGATCGCCTTCGGACTGGGCGACTGGTGCCCGCCCGGGCGGGGCGCCGGGGCCTATGTCGCGCCGCTTGTCCTCACCGATTCCATCATCTCGCTGGACGTCGCCCGCAAGGCGGCGCAGATGTTCGCCGCCGCCGGCATGGCGCTGGAGCAGCGGTACGCGGAAGAATTTGCCGGACGGCTCCGCGCCGCCATCCGCGCGCACCTGATTGATTTCGGCACCATGACCGCCGCCGGTTCCTGTCAGACCTCTCAGGCGATGGCCATTTACTACGATGTTTTTGAGGAAGGGGAGAAGCAGGCGGCCTTTGCACGTCTGCTCGACTTCATCGAGGAGCGCGGCGGACATTTCGACACCGGCATCCTGGGCGCGCGGGTCATTTTCCACGTCCTCTCCGCCTTTGACTGCGCCGATCTCGCCTTTGAAATGATTACCCGGCCCGATTTTCCCTCCTACGGCAACTGGATTGCCCGGGGCGCAACCTCGCTCTGGGAGGATTTCCAGCCCGCCGGCGGCGAGGTCAACTCCCTGAACCACCATTTCTTCGGCGACATCAGCAGCTGGTTTATCCAGTCCGTCTGCGGCATCGTCTTCAACCCCGGCGGCGCTGATCTCACCCGTCTGGACATCGCGCCGCACTTTGTGGAGAAGCTGACCCACGCCGAAGCCTTCCATATCGCTCCGGCGGGCCGCATTTCCTCCGCCTGGAAACGGGATGGGGAAGCGGTCGTCCTCACGCTGGAGATCCCGGACGGACTGCGCGGCCGGATTCAGGCGCCGAAGGGCTGGCTCTTCGAAGACGGCAGGGGAATGGCGCCGCTTGCGGCCGGAGAGTACCGGCTGCTGCCCGCCCGGGTCCTGTACCGGACCTGACACCTGGGACGGCGGAAAGGAGCGGTTTTCATGCCTTTGTTCTGCAAGGGAAAAGAGCTCTGCGCGGCCTTTTACGAAGAGGCGGTGCTGCCCATCCTGCGGGAGGACTTCCCGGGGATGCCCCACGCTGCCGGACTGCTGGGCTATGGCTCGGACGTGCTGGGATACGACGATGAGGTTTCCACCGACCACATGTGGGGGCCGCGGCTCTACCTCTTCCTCCGCGAGGAGGATCTGGGGCGGAAGGAGGCGGTCCTCGGGCGGCTGGGCGAGCGGCTGCCCTATACCTTCCGCGGCTACAGCGTTCATTTTTCCGACCCGGACCCCAACGACAACGGCGTCCGGCACCCGGTTTTCATCCATGAGGGCCCGGTCAGCCCGCTGATCTGGGTAAACACTGTGCGCGGTTTTCTGGAGGGCTACCTCGGCGGCGGCTTCCCGGAAAACTGGTCTGCCGCCGAATGGCTCGCCTGTTCGGAGCACCGCCTGCTCGCCGTGGCAAAAGGCACGTTCTTCCGCGACGAGATCGGTGCGGCGGAGGTGTTAAAGCCCCTCTCCTTTTACCCGGACGCGGTGCGGCGCTACCTTCTCGCCTCCAACTGGTCGCTGATTGCCGAGGAGCAGGCGTTTCTGCGCCGCTGCGGCGACGTGGGGGACGATACCGGCTCCCGGCTCGTCTGCGCCCGGATGGCGGAGCGGCTGATGCGGCTGGCTTTCCTCTACTGCGGGCAGTACGCCCCGTACAGCAAATGGTTCGGGACGGCCTTCCGGGAGCTCCCCATCTCCCCGGCGCTTGGGGAAGCGGTGGCGGACGCCCTGGCAGCCTCCTCCCTCCCTGAAAGGGAGGACGCGATGATCCGCGCCCAGCTCGCGGCGGCGGATCTGCACGGCCAAAGCGGCTTCACCCCGCCGCTGCGGGCGCAGGAAAGCCGCTATTTCGGCCGGGAGATCAGGGTCATCTGGGCGGACCGCTTCGCGGAGGCGCTGGCTGCCACCCTGAAGGGGACCGCTCTCGAAGGTGTACCGCTCTTCGGCTCGATGAGCGAGGTGGCGAATTTCACCGCCCTCTCCGACTCCCCCGCCCGCGCGAAGAGGCTGCGGGAGCTTTACCGCCCGTAAACGAATCAAAAAAACGCCCGGAACGGAGCTTGACGCGCCGTTTCGGGCAGTTTTTTGCCGTTTGTGCTCACAGGCTGTCGGGCAGCTCGATCGCGACCTCATGGCCGGATTCGGAGGAGCGGATGATGCCGTCGATGATGGCCTGATTGTAGATGATCTGGGAGGTCGGGATGGGGGCGGGCTTGCCCTCGAGGATGGCATCAACAAAGGAGCGGACCTTGAGGTAGAAGCGGTCCTCGCCCTTGTCGGTGAGGGGAATGGGGGTGTAGGTCGGGGTGCCGAACTGATCGTGGAAGAGGGTGACGTCGCCGCAGCTGCCGTCCCAGGCGCCGCCCCAGAGGCTCTCGGGGTTGGCAGGCTCAATGCGCAGGCCGGCGTCGGTGCCGAGGATGATGGTCGCGCCGGTGGTGTTCATGTGCATCGCCCAGGACATCCGGAAGTCAAGGGTGATGCCGCCCTCCAGCCGGATGAAGGCCGCCGAGAAGTCGTCCACGCTGAAGCGTTTGGCGTCCTCCGGCGGGGTGTATTTGGGGTTTTTGCCGAAGTAGTCGTAGGCGGAGGCCGAGACGGTGAGAGGCTTCGGGTAGCCGATGGCGTTCAGGACCATGTCCAGCGCGTAGCAGCCGATATCCGCCAGCGCGCCGACGCCTGCGAGATCCTTTTCGATAAAGGTGCTGCCGGGAATGCCGCGGCGGCGGCCGCCACCGGTCTGGATGTAGTAGATTTTGCCGAGGACGCCGGAGTCAACGACCTCCTTGATCTTGCGCATCCGGGAGTCATAGCGGGGCTGAAAGCCGATGGTGACGATTTTGCCGGTCTCCTTCTCAACCTTCATGATTTCAAGCGCCTCGTTCAGGTGGACGGTCATGGGCTTTTCCAGCAAAACATGACAGCCCGCGCGGAGCGCCTGGATGGTGCATTCGGCGTGGGTGGAATTGTAGGTGCAGACGCTGACGGCGTCAGGCTTCATTTCGTCGAGCATGGCCTGGGTGTTCTCGTAGTCCTTGGCGCCGGTCAGGCCGAATTCGTCGAGGAAGGCGCGGGCCTTGCCGGGAATGATGTCAGACCCTGCGACGATTTCGACGTCCTCCATCCGCGCGTAGGCGCGCATGTGGGAGTGGGCGATGCCGCCGGTGCCGATGATGGCGATGCGGAGTTTTTTCATGGGAATTTCTCCTTTCAGAACAGGAAACTTTGCTGTCATTATAGCGCGGAATTTATGCGGATGCAAGCAAAATTTTTCTGAAAAAGGGAATATTTTTAGAAAATCGGCGGGCGGCGTCACTGCCCAGCCGACTCCCCGGCGAGTACGCCGGTCGCAAAGGCGATCTGGAGGTTGAAGCCCCCGGTGTAGCCGTCGGTGTCCAGCACTTCTCCGGCGAAATACAGGCCGGAGGCGCATCTGGACTCCATTGTGCGGGGGTTGACCTGCCGCACATCTACCCCACCCGAGGTGACAATGGCCTCTTCAATCGGGCGGAAGCCCACCGGCGTGAGGGTGAAATCCTTGAGGGCCTCCAGAAGGCTGCGGCGCTGTTCCCGGGTGATCCGGTTGACCTTTTCCTCAAAGGGAATGCCGGCCCGCCGCAGCAGGACCGGGATGGCCTTGCGCGGAAGCAGCTCCCCCAGGCTGTTGATGGCGTCCTTGTTCTGAAACTTGGAAAAATCCCGCAGAAGGCGGCGGTCCAGCTGCTCCCGGGTGAGGCCGGGCTTCCAGTCGATCGAGAGGCGGTAGCCCCGTCCGCGCAGCATCTCCGCGTAGAAGGCGGCGTCCGCCCCTTCCTCCGGCTTTTTCCCCTCCATGTGGGCGGAGGCGGAAAGCACCAGCGGCCCGCTCAGCCCGAAGTGGGTGAAGAGCAGTTCGCCCAGTTCGGAGAAGACGGGTTTTTCCCCACGGTATGCCGTGAGGGTCACATTTTTGAGGGAAAGCCCCTGCATCTCCCGGGGGTCCGGCTCAGCGGTGAGAATCGGAATGAGGGAGGGAACAGGCGGGACAATCGTGTGTCCGGCCTGGCGGGCGAGGGAGTAGCCGTCTCCGCTTGAGCCAGTCTGCGGGTATGATTTCCCGCCGCAGGCGACGATGACGGCCGGGGCGTGCAGCTCCCGCCCGTCCTCGCAGCGGACGCCGCGGACCGCACCTTCCTCCAGCAGCAGGGAAGAGGCGCGGGCGTTCAGCAGCGTGACCCCGAGGGCGTCGAGCTCACGCTCCAGAACACGCAGAACATCCCCGGCTCTGTCCGAAACGGGAAAGACGCGGTTTCCCCGTTCCGTTTTGAGGGGGAGGCCGCGGGATTCGAAAAATTCCATCGTGCCGGCGGTGGAAAGGCGGGCAAAGGCGGAGTAGAGAAAGCGCGGATTGCGGGGGATGTTGGCGAGCAGCGTGTCGCGGTCACAGTTGTTGGTGAGGTTGCATCGCCCCTTTCCGGTAATCAGAAGCTTGCGGCCGGGACGGGAATTGCGCTCCAGCAGGAGGACGGATTTGCCGCGCTGTGCGGCGGCGATAGAAGCCATCATGCCGGCAGGGCCGGCGCCGATGACAATCAGATCGGTTGCGTTCATGTGGCACCTCATATTTTGAAATCAGGTTGGAAAGAATCTATGGAGGGGACGTCATTGTCCGGCGCGGTCGCGCGCATTCTGATAGACGTGATACTCCTCCCAGATGTTCTCCAGACGGCGGAATGCGCCAACTACCTCCTCCTGCTTGTTCATGGCGACCTGAACCAGCAGGGCGTTCAGCAGGCTCAGCGGCGCGACAAGGGAGTCGACAAAGGAATTCATGTCGCTGCGGGCGGAAAGCAGATAGGTTGCGTCCCGGGCGAGAGGAGAGTTCGGGCCGTCGGTGACGGCGACAATCTTCGCGCCGGAACGGGCGGCAAAGGAAAACGCCTGAATGGTCATGTTGGAGTACCGCGGGAAGCTGATGCCGATGACCGCATCCTCGTTCCCAACCCGCATGATCTGTTCGAAAAGATCGCTGCTGCTCGTGGTAGTGACCAGTTTGACGTTGTCAAACATCAAATTCAGATAGTAGTGCGCAAAGCGGGCAAGCGCTGAGGCGCTGCGGTCACCGATCACATAGATGCGGCGGGCGCCCGCAATGGCAGCCGCGGCCGCCTCAAAATCGGCGTGGGAGGTCTCCTCCAGCGTGCGCTTGATTTTGTCCATGTCCTGGTTCAGCACCTCTTCGAGCACACTCCCCGCCGTGATCCGGTCGCGGGTGACCTCGATGCGCTGGACCGATGTGAGCTGGGTGCGGATGATCTGCTGAAGTGCTTTCGAAAGCTCCGGATAGCCGCCGAATCCGATCTCATAGGCAAAGCGGACCACCGTCGACTCGCTGACCCCCACTGTCGCGCCGAGCCGGGCGGCAGTCATAAAGGCGGCTTTGTCGGAATGCGCGGTGATAAAATCGGCGATCTTTTTCTGTCCTTTGGAGAACTGCGGGTATTTTTTCTCGATTTCTGCAAGAATGTCCATCTGTCTGCCTCCCTTGGGCGGAGATTCTCTTTCCATTATAGCCTCATTGCCGCTTTTTTGCAAGAATTCTTTCTCTTTCCTGCAATTTCCTGCAAAGTGGCTGAAAGAAGCCTCCTTACCCGGCGGATTTTTGACGAAAGAGACACCCTCTGGCGGAAGAAGGAAACCTGTCTGCGGGCAGTGAAGCAAAGGTGGAACTCGTTCTTAAAAAATACACATAAAATTAACATAAAATTAAAGAATCACCCTTGACAATGCTGTGGAATCGTGCTAATCTTATATTAGCACTCAAGAGTGATGAGTGCTAAGAATTTAAAAGAGGTGAGGATGGTGAAGGCGCTGGATACGCGGAAGCTGGAAATTCTGAAGTTTGTCGTGGACCGGTACATTCAGACCGGGGAACCGGTTGGGTCCAAGACGATTGCGGAATCGCTCAACTACGCGGTATCGCCGGCGACTATCCGAAACGATATGGCCGCCCTCGAGCGGCTGGGGTATCTCGAACAGCCCCACACCTCGGCGGGGAGGATTCCCTCCTACCGCGGATACCGGTTTTACATTGCGAGCCTCATGCCGCGCCGGCCGCTTTCCGAATATGACCGCCGGACCATTGAGGACACGCTGCTCAATGGCGACCTGAATCCGCGGACCCTGATTGACAACGCGGCGGGCCTGCTCGCACAGGTGACCGGCTGCGCCACCGTGAGCGCTTCGAGCCGGGTGGACTTTTCGGTTATCACGAGGCTCGATGTCATTCCGGCCGGCCGGAGGCTTTACGCACTGCTTGTCATCACCTCCAGTGGGGCGGTGGAAAACCGCGTCTGCCGGCTGGATTTCGAACTGTCGAACGAGCAGATAACCTTCTTTGTCAATTTCATCCGGCAGAATCTGACCGGAATGCGGATTGACGAGCTGACCAACCAGAAGATGCTGGAACTGGGCGTGGCGCTGGGCCGCTACGGTGCGGCGCTGGCTCCGCTTCTCTACGGGATTTATGATATCGCGGGGAAGCTGCGGCAGCAGAAGCTTGAGCTGCGCAACGAGACCGCGCTGCTTGCGCGGGAGGATTTCCAGGGCGAGAGCGTGCGGGACTTTCTCCAGGTGCGCCAGCAGCTGGAACCGCTGCTCCGGTGCGGCGTCAGCGGCATTCAGGTGATCTTCGGGGATGAGAGCGAGGAATTCAGGGTCGCCAATTCCAGCCTGATCGTTACCGGCTACAGCCGGGCGGGCAAACGCGCGGGGAGCCTTGGCGTGATCGGCCCCCTCCGGTTGGACTACAGCCGGATTATCCCGTACATCGAGTATCTGTCGGATACCGTTTCCCGGCTGATTACCGAGCAGTATGACGAACGAAAGGACTGATTCACAAAGTGGATAATAAGGAGATAGAAAAGGAAATGCTCGAGCAGGAGCAGGAACAGAATGCAGAGACGGAAGCGGAATCCGCCGCGGAGGAGGCCTGCGGACAGCAGGCAGCTCCGGAGGAATCCGGGCCCGATGAGCTCGAACAGCTCAAAAAGGAGAACGCAGAGCTTTCGGACCGCCTGCTCCGCCAGTTCGCCGAATTTGACAACTTCCGCAAGCGCACGTCGCGGGAGAAGGAGGAGATCGGGGCGGTTGCCAAGAGCAAGTGCATCCTCGAGATCCTGCCGGTGCTCGATAACTTCGAACGGGCGATGTCCGCCGAATGCGCGGATCCGGAGTTCAAAAAGGGAATGGAGCTGATCTTCAAGTCGATGAAGGACGCCTTCCGAAAGCTGGGTGTCGAGGAAATCGAGGCGATGGGCCAGCCCTTCAACCCGGACCTGCACTACGCAGTTTCCACCGTGGAAAACGGGGAGCTCGGCTCCAATACCGTCGCCGCGGTCCTTCAGAAGGGATACCGGCTGGGAGACAAGGTCATCCGGCATGTGATGGTCTCGGTCGCCAACCCGTAACCGGTTCTGATTTTACATTCAATTTGAAAATATCCTGACATGCAGATTTTTTAGGAGGAATTTTTTATGGGAAAAATTATCGGTATTGACCTTGGTACGACCAATTCCTGCGTTGCGGTGATGGAGGGCGGCGAACCCGTCGTCATCACCAACCATGAAGGTGCCCGCACGACGCCTTCCGTTGTCGCCTTTTCCAAGGACGGCGAGCGCATGGTCGGCCAGGTCGCGAAGCGCCAGGCCATCACCAACCCCGACCGGACCATCAGCTCCATCAAGCGCCACATGGGCTCGGACTATAAAGTCACCATCGACGGCAAGTCCTACACTCCGCAGGAAGTTTCCGCAATGATCCTGCAGAAGCTCAAATCCGACGCGGAAGCCTACCTCGGCGAGTCCGTCAGCGAGGCGGTCATCACCGTCCCCGCTTACTTTACCGACTCCCAGCGCCAGGCCACCAAGGACGCCGGCCGCATCGCGGGCCTCGACGTCAAGCGCATCATCAACGAGCCGACCGCGGCCGCCCTCGCTTACGGCATGGATAAGGAAGGCGACCAGAAGGTCATGGTCTACGACCTGGGCGGCGGCACCTTCGACGTCTCCATCATTGAGATGGGCGAAGGCGTGCAGGAGGTCCTCGCGACCGCCGGCAACAACCACTTGGGCGGCGACGATTTCGACCAGCGCGTCATCGACTGGATGGCGGCCGAGTTCAAGAAGGAGAACGGCATCGACCTCAGAAACGACCGCATGGCCATGCAGCGGCTGAAAGAGGCCGCCGAAAAGGCAAAGATCGACCTCTCCGGCATCACCACCACCGACATCAACCTCCCCTTTATCACCGCGGATGCCACCGGTCCGAAGCATCTGGCCATGACCCTTACCCGCGCGAAATTTAACGAGCTGACCGCCGACCTTGTCGACGCGACAATGGGTCCGGTCAATCAGGCCCTGAGCGACGCGGGACTGAGCGCCTCCCAGCTTGACAAGGTCCTCCTCGTCGGCGGCTCCACCCGCATCATCGCGGTGCAGGAGGCTGTCGCCCGCGTCACCGGCAAGGAACCTTCCAAGAACCTGAACCCCGACGAGTGCGTCGCCATCGGCGCCGCCATCCAGGCGGGCGTCCTGGGCGGCGAGGTCAAGGGGCTGCTGCTCCTCGACGTCACCCCCCTGTCCCTCGGCCTTGAGACCCTGGGCGGCGTCTTCACCAAGATCATCGAGCGCAACACCACCATCCCGGTCAAGAAGCAGCAGATCTTCTCCACCGCCGCGGACGG
>CALXIG010000105.1 GCA_944388305.1 uncultured Clostridia bacterium | reverse complement strand
GAACACGCATGACAAAGCGGGCTACTCCGCTTCGCGGAGCAGTTCCGCGGCCGGAACGTCAAAGAGCTTTGCCAGCGCGATCAGGTTGGCGGTACTGGGGTCCGCCGCTCCCCTCTCCCACTTGGAGACGGCCTGACGGCTCACACCGATGGATTCGGCGACAAATTCCTGGGTCATTTTGCAGCGGAGACGGTGCGATTTGAGAACCTCGGCCAGTGTCCGGCGCACAGCAGCTTGCTCCGCGCGCGGTGCCGACGCCCGCAGATAGCGCAGCAGTGCGCGGACGACCAGCACCAGCAGCGCGATGCCGCCGCCGGTCAAAATCACCGTCAGAAAAATGAAAATGATCAGAAACATGCCATTCACGCAAATTCCTCCTTTCCTGTTTGGATGCTTCTAGCATACCAGAAAACAGCGGTTGCTTCCACCAACTATCCCGCAACTTTTGGTTTCCGGCGCCTGGTTTCCACACTGCCGCGCAGTTTTTTTGCTGTGCGGCGGCGTTTATTTTTCTGCCTTGGTAAGATTTTGCCGGAATTCAGTAAAATTACCCATAAAAATATCCGATATTTGAGCGAGCCGCTTTGAATTTTTCACTTTACAAGAACATTTATTCGTGATATAATCAGAATAAGAATAAATGTTCGGAGTGATGCCACATGGATCTGTTTCAGAAACTGACAATTCTGAGCGACGCCGCCAAATATGACGCAGCCTGCACCTCAAGCGGCGTTGACCGCAGCGGCGGGACGGACGGTATCGGCAATGCGCAGGCCTGCGGCATCTGCCATAGCTTTGCGGCGGACGGCCGCTGCATCAGCCTGCTCAAGGTGCTGCTCTCCAATGCCTGCGTCTACAACTGTCAGTACTGCGTCAACCGCGTCACCAACGACACACCGCGCGCCACCTTTACCGCCCGCGAGCTTGCCGACCTGACCATCCAGTTTTACCGCCGCAATTACATCGAAGGTCTGTTTCTGAGCTCGGGCATCCTCAAAAATCCTGACTACACCTGCGAACAGATGACCGAGGTGCTGCGCATCCTCCGGCAGGAATACAAATTTTACGGCTACATCCATGTCAAGGCCATTCCGGGGGCGGATCCGCTGCTGATCGAGCGGATGGCACTGCTCGCCGACCGGATGAGCGTCAATATCGAACTGCCGAGTGAACAGAGCCTCACGACCCTCGCCCCCAATAAGAGCCGGCCGGCCATTCTGGGTCCCATGCGGCAGATTCGGGACGGAATCAGCCAAAATCAGACCGACATCGTCCGCTCCCGCCACGCACCGAAACTCGCGCCCGCCGGACAGAGCACCCAGATGATTACCGGCGCGACGCCGGAGACGGATTTTCAGATTCTCCGGCTGTCGGAGGCGCTTTACAAAAAATATTCCCTCAAACGTGTCTTTTTCTCCGCCTATATGCCGGTGGTAGAGAGCGCCCTCCTTCCCTCCCTCGACACCAGGCCGCCGCTGCTGCGGGAGCACCGCCTGTACCAGGCCGACTGGCTGCTGCGGTTTTACGGATTTAAGGCGCGGGAAATTCTCGACGAAGCCCATCCCAATTTCAACCCTTTTCTCGATCCGAAGTGCAACTGGGCAATTCACCACATGGAGCTGTTTCCGGTGGAGATCAATACGGCGAGTTACGAAATGCTTCTGCGGGTACCGGGCATCGGTGTGCGCTCGGCAAAGCGGATTGTGTCGGCGCGGCGAACCGGCAGCCTCGACCTCGCCGCCCTTAAAAAAATCGGGGTCGTCCTCAAGCGGGCGCAGTACTTCATCACCTGCAGGGGGAAGCTGCCCGACGCGGCACGCCTGCGCTCCGAAAATATGATCCGCGCAGTGCTTTCCGACAGGGCCGCCGCCATGCTGGGGCTGCCGCAGGGGGAGCAGCTCTCCCTGTTCCACGATCCCGGAATGCTGACCAGAGAGGATGTGCTGCAATGTCTGACCGGCGAACTGTAGCGGCGTACCAGTATGACGGGAGCTTCGACGGACTGCTCTGCTGCGTCTTTGAAAGCTTTCTGCATAAAGAGCAGCCGCTCGACATCCTGCCGGAGGGAGCGGAACAGTTCCCTCTCTGCCCGCCGAAAGTGATTGAAACAGACCGTAAGAAGGCGCAGCGGGTCGCCGCATCCATCCCGAAAAAAATCTCGCCGCTCGCGGCGGAGTGGGTGCGCGGCGGTTTTCTGAGTTGCGCGCCGCACAGGGAGCTGCTCCTCCTCGAGTTTCTGCGCAAAGGATACCGGACCGGGCCGCAGGTCACCCGGATGATGCAGGATGAAACGGTGGCAGCGCTTTTCCGGGCGGTGCAGTTCCTGGAAAATGAGGCACACCTGCTCAAGGGATTCCTCCGCTTCGTCGAGCGGAACGGGGTCCTGACCGCCGTGATCGATCCGAAAAATTTCGTGCTGCCCCTTCTGGCGCCCCACTTTGCCGGACGCCTTCCGCGGGAAACCTTCCTGATCTACGACCGCAGCCACGGCATGGCGCTGCTGCACCGGCAGGGAGAACTGCGGATTGTGCCGGCCGGCGGCATCGAATTTACCCCGGAAAATGATACGGAACGCGAATACCAACGGCTTTGGAAACAGTTTTACGACACCATCGCCATCGAAGGACGGCAAAACCCAAAATGCCGCATGACCCACTGCCCCAGGCGCTACTGGCAGAATATGACCGAACTGTGCGGGGAGATTTTTGCGCCGCTTTCTCAAAAAAGCTTGAAAAATCCGGCGGATTCCGGTATAATGGAAGAAAAACACAGGCGGATTTCCGCCGGAAAGGCAGCGGTTTATGATTTACATACTGAAAGCAGATGCGCTCGAGATTCAGGTGCGCACGCTCGGAGCTGAACTTCAGAGCATCCGGACATCGGACGGCTTTGAGTACCTCTGGCAGGGAGATCCCGCGTACTGGACAGGGCGCTCCTACATTCTCTTCCCCATCATCGGCGGGCTGCCGGACGAAACCTACACCTGGGAGGGAAAGGCGTACCGCATGGGTTCCCACGGATTTGCGCGCAGAACGGAATTTGTCCTTGCGGAGCAGACGGAAAACAGCCTGACCTTCCAGATTTCGGACACCGAAGCCACCCGCGCGCAGTACCCCTTCTCCTTTGATTTTCAGGTGATTTACACCATCCATGGCAATGTCCTGACCGAGGGATTCCGAGTGGTCAACAAGGGGAGCGGCGTCATGCCGTTCTCAGTGGGCGGACATCCGGGTTTTAACTGCCCGATGGACGAGGGCAAAGAGTACAGCGACTACACACTCCGGTTCAACCGGTCCGAGACGGTTTCCCGCCGCCTCAAAGCCAACAAACTGCTGACCGGCGAAACCCGCCCCTTCCTGCAAAACGAGTCGGAGATCCGGCTGGCGCACAGCCTGTTCTACCAGGATGCGGTCATCCTGCACGGGCTGCAATCCAACCGGGTGGAACTGACTGCCGGCGGACGGAAGGTCGAAATGGATTTCACCGGATTTCCCGATTTCGGCATCTGGTCGTGCGCCAATGACGGCCCTTATGTCTGCCTGGAACCCTGGTTCGGCGTGGACTCCACCGCCGGCGATTCCGGCCGGTTTGAGGACAAGGAGGGCATGGTCATGCTCCCCGCAGGAGAGACATTCGAAGCAGCTTTCCACATGATAATCGGTTAAACGCAAAACCCCGCGGCCCTACGGCCTGCGGGGTTGTTCTTTTACGAGCTTATCCTGATTGCGGCAGTAAAAATAGCCGCCGGAGAAGGCCAGAACGGCCAGCGCGAGTCCGGCGCACTGAAGCGCCGTGTTGGAAACCTGCACGACGCCATCCACCTCCGGGCTGAACTGCGCCACAATGCCGACAGTCAGCAGGGTGAGCGGCGCAGTGAACGCCTGCGCGAGCTGTTGGAGCCAGTTGATCCGCTCCGGAGACAGATACTCCAGCCAGAGATAGACGCCGAGCGACAGGATGCCCACACTGTTCCCCGCCAGAATGGCGAGCACCGGATTTTTGACATGCCGGGCATAGCGCGACCCGGCCCAGAACCATCCGGCGAACAGCAGGATCGGACTCAGGTAGTACACCAGTCCAAAGGCGGAGGGGAGATGCTCCGCCGAAAGGTTGAACAGAATTCCCAGCAGCGTGGGATAGAAAAGGTACGCGATACATTCCAAAACCGCCATAAACAGATCCTCCGGGACAGATAATAACGGCATCATTATACCACGCCGCGCTTCAGTTTGCAAGCGTTTTTCCCCCGATCGGCAGCCGGACGCAGAAGCGGGTGATTTCGGGACCGCTCTCCACCCAGATGGTTCCGCCATGCAGCTCGACCAGCTCCCTGGCGATGGCAAGGCCCAGCCCCGCGCCGCCGGTGCGGCTTGAGCGCGCCGCATCCAGGCGGTAAAATTTCTGAAACAGCGCCTGCTGCTGGTGAACCGGGATTTCAGGGCCGTGATTTTCAAAGCTGACCAGCGCGGTCCCATCCTCCCGCGCCAGGCGGATGTCGATCTCAGTTCCGGGGGTGCTGTATGCCGCCGCGTTGCGGAGCAGGTTGTCAAAAACCCGCGCCAGCTTGTCCGGATCGGCCACCAGAGTGAGCGGACCCGCCGGGGCAAACGCCGCCTTCAGCTGCTTCTCGGCCAGAACCGGATAGAACTCCTCCAAAAGCTGCTGAAGCATGAGCGTGAGATCCAGTTCCCGGCAGTTCAGCTGAATGTTTTGCAGGCTGAAGCGGGTGATGTCAAAAAACTCATTGATAAGGTCCTCCAGGCGGCGCGCCTTGTCCAGCGCGATCCCCAGATATTTGGTGCGCAGCTCGTCCGAGATCTGCGGTTCGTCCCGCAGCAGGGTCAGGTAGCCAATGACCGAGGTCAGCGGGGTTTTGAGATCGTGGGCGAGATAGACAACCAGGTCGTTCTTGCGCTGCTCCGCCTCCTTCGCGAGCTGCTCGTTGCGGATATTCTCATTGCGGATGGCATTGAGCTTGTTTTCGACGTCGGCAAATTCGGGAGGCAGCGAGAGCAGGCCGTCTCCCTTTTTGAAAACCGTGTCGATAGACTCCAGAATGACGCGCAGCTTCTCGTCGGTCTGGCGGCGGGCGCGCCGCCTGGAGACGATCAGGACGATCAGGGTGCACAGGAGGGTCACCAGCAGAATCGGGATGAAAATCAGAAGGAAAAAGACCGGTTTCTCCCAGACGGCCAGATACGGCAGCTGGTCCAGCAGATCAATGACAAAACCCGCCGAAAGCGCGTCCACAAGGGAAAAAAGGAGAAGGAAGGCGGCCGTCACCGTGATGAGGGTGAGGAGAATGCCCCACAGCGGCAGCTTACTTTTCAATTTTGTACCCCACCCCCCAGACCGTCTTGATATAGCGCGGATTCCGGACCGGCTCCCCCATCTTTTCACGGAGATGGCGGATGTGGACCATTACGGTATTGTTGCTGTTCAGGTACTTCTCGCCCCAAACCGTTTCAAACAGCTGCTCCGAGCTGATGACCTGCCCGCGGTTCTCGCAGAGCATCCAGAGAATGTCGAACTCGGTGGGGGTCAGAAGCAGCGGCTTTTCATTCAGGGTGCATTCGTGGGTCCTGCGGTTGATGACAAGTCCCGAAAAATCGATCACATCCCGGCTGTCGGCCGGCTGCTCGTTATAGTGGGTGAACCGGCGGAGCTGCGCCTTGACCCGCGCGACCAGCTCGAGGGGATTGAAAGGCTTGGTCACATAATCATCCGCGCCGATGGACAGCCCGTTGATCTTGTCGAGGTCCTCCACCTTCGCGGTGAGCATGATGACCGGAAAGGTATACCGCTCCCGGATCTTCTGACAGAGGGAAAAGCCATCCATCCCCGGCATCATCACATCCAGGATGGCCAGATCCGGCGGTTCCCGGCGGATCTCCTCCCAGGCGGAGCGGCCGTCCCCGCAGATTCGGACCGCATAGCCTTCATTTTTCAGATACAGTTCGACGAGCTCGGCAATTTCCCGCTCATCATCCGCAACCAGAACCTGCAATCTGCTCACTCCTTCATCGTCAGAATGATCCCGCCGGTATTGTCGCCGGAGATGGTGTAATCCCCCTCCTCCGGGACGGCGATCCGATAGCCGTCCGCCGTCTTTTCGGGCTGCTGCCAGCAGATGGTATAGCCGCCGCCGGACAGGTGTTCCCCATCCAGTGGGTAATCCCGCAGAAGCTCGACATATTCCTCCAGGCAAAGGCCCTTCTCCATAATCAGCCGGGAATGCGGCACGCCGACGTAGCGGAAATGCCATGGCTCATACTCGATGCCGGTGATCTCCATCTTGTCAGCGGGATAGCGGAGGATAAAGCCGTAGTCGCCGCAGTTTTCATTGATCCAGGCGTACTCCCCTTCCCCGTCGTAGCTGCGGCCGAAGCCGTCCGACTTGGGCAGCAGTCCGAAGTCGAGGGCAAGTCCGGTGTGGTGCTCGCTGTAGCCGGGCTTGGCGACGAGGGTCGAGTCGGTTTTTCCCGTTTCAAGGAGATCCTCACCGTAGAGAGTTTCCTGTTTTTCCGGGTCACGCCAGCCGCTGATGACCATGACGTCCTCCAGACCGGAGCGGGCGTAAAAGTCATCCAGCATCCGGTTGAGCGCCTCGATCGCCTTTGTCTGAAGGACAACAGTCGAATCCTTGACCTTGTAGGAACTGGTCTTGTTCTCCAAAACGACGGCCGTCTCCGGATTTTCCCCCTGAAACGGAACGGAGTTGTTGACCAGAATCAGATCGCTGGTGCAGAGGGCGGATTCCGGGATGGAGAGCCAGCGAAATCCATCGGGCAGCGCCGGCTCGGGAACGGAGGCCTCCTCCGCCGGAGACTCTGCGGAAGAGGCCTCCGGCGCGGCAGCCTCTGAAGATTCCGGCACGGTTTCCTCCGCCGGGAGGGAGGAAGCTGTGCTTTTCAGCGCAGACGGTTCCTCTGTGGCCGAAGGAAAGAGGGTGTTGAGCGAATCATGAATGAGAAAAACGGCCGTGCCGGCAAAGACCGCAACCAGGACGGCGGCAAATATCCGGTTCCATCGTAGCCGGCGGCGATATCTTGACATAGAACTTGCACTCCTTTGATTTGATTGTTTCCATTATACCAGAAAAAAGGCGCACAAGCATTCAAAAAAGCTTAGAAAAACCTTAATTCTTTCCAAATTTTTGACCGGCGGACAGCAAAGCCGCGCATCGGACCCGCTCACTGATAGGATTTGTCGAAAAATTCCACCAGCTCATCGACCTTCTCATTGTCTCCCGCCTCTACCGCCTCCCGGACGCAGGCCGCCAGATGCGCCTTGAGGACCTCCTTGTTCGCCCGGCGGAGGACGGCGTCGGCCGCCATGATCTGGTGGGAAATATCGAGGCAGTAACGGTCCTCCTCAATCATTTTGAGGATGCCGTCAATCTGGCCCCTGGCAGTTTTGAGCAGGCGGAGCATCTGTTTCTGGTTTGCTTTCATAAGTGGTTCCTCCATTATTCTGTGATGGAAACGACCTCATATCCGGCGTCCGCCACCGCTTTTTTCAGGCTGTCTGCGGGGACGGGATTCCGCATTTCAACCACCGCGGATTTCTGTTCGAGAGACACCTCGGCGGTGACGCCGGGCAAAGCTTCCAGCGCCTCCCTGACGTGGGCGGCACAGTGCGCGCACATCATGCCCTCAATCGAGAGGGTGAGGCGCGTTCCGGCAGAGACAGCGGGGGCGGCGGGCTGCGGCTCTCCGGCGGGCGGGAGCGGGCACGCGGAGGGCAGCGGCTTGAAAAACTTGAGCCGCAGCGCATTGGTTACAACGCAGACTGAACTCAGGCTCATCGCTGCAGCGCCGAACATGGGGTTCAGCTTGAGGGCAAAGGGGATGAAGAACAATCCGGCCGCGAGCGGGATGCCGAGCGAGTTGTAACAGAGCGCCCAGAAGAGGTTCTGCTTGATGTTGCGGATGACGGCGCGGCTCAGGCGGATGGCGGTGACGACGTCGCGCAGGTCGCCCCGCATGAGCACGATATCCGCCGACTCGATGGCGACATCGGTGCCGGTGCCGATGGCAATGCCGACGTCCGCACGTGCAAGGGCCGGCGCATCATTGATGCCGTCGCCGACCATAATAACTTTCCGTCCTTCCTCCTGGAGGGCACGGACCCTGGCTTCCTTTTCATCGGGGAGGACCTGGGCAATC
Organism: uncultured Clostridia bacterium; assembly: GCA_944388305.1. Taxonomy (GTDB): domain Bacteria; phylum Bacillota; class Clostridia; order Oscillospirales; family Ruminococcaceae; genus Merdivicinus. Next base: position 8,187 of record CALXIG010000105.1, on the reverse strand, counting down.
ACCGTTTCGATGCCGGCCCGGCGGCGGATCGCTTCGGCGGTGCGGGCGCTGTCCCCGGTCAGCATGACCACCTTGAGTCCCAGGTCATGCAGCTCCTGAACAGCCTGCGCGCTGGTCGGCTTGATGGTGTCTGCGGCAGCGATGAGGCCGAGGATCTTCTCCCGGCTGGCGAAGTACAGGACGGTTTTGCCATCTTCTTCTAATTGTACCGCAGCTTGAGGGGCGTTGGCAAGAGAAATTTGATTTTCTTCCAGAAAAGTCCGGTTGCCAGCCAGATATTCCGCGCCGTCCACCGTCGTGCGGATGCCGCGGCCAGGGACGGAGGTCAGGGAGCCGGCTTCCCGCGGGACGACGCCGCGGCGGTTTGCCTCCTCAACGACCGCCTCCCCGAGGGGATGCTCGGAATGCAGCTCCATCCCGGCTGCGAGGGCGAGCAGCTCCTCCCCGCTCTGTCCGGCGAGCGGGATGAGATCGGTGACCCGCAGCTTCCCCTCGGTGACCGTGCCGGTCTTGTCGAGGACGACGGTGTCGGCCGTGTGGGCGGTCTCGAGGGCCTCGCCCGACTTGATGAGAATGCCGTTTTCCGCGCCTTTTCCGGTGCCGACCATAATGGCGGTCGGGGTGGCGAGACCGAGCGCACAGGGGCAGGAGACGACCAGCACCGCGATGCCGATTGAAATGGAGAAAGCAGGCCCATAGCCGAGAGCGAGCCAGATCAGGGCGGAAACCAGGGCGATTCCGATCACGACCGGAACAAAGACGCCGCTCACACGGTCGGCGAGCTTGGCGATGGGGGCCTTGCTGGCGCTCGCTTCCTCCACGAGGCGGATGATCTGAGCGAGGGCGGTGTCCTCTCCGACCTTCTCGGCCCGCATCTTCAGAAAGCCGTTCTTATTGACCGACGCGCCGGTCAGTTTGTCGCCGGGATGCTTTTCGACCGGCACGCTCTCGCCGGTGAGGGCGGATTCATCAACCGAGGAATCTCCTTCGACGACCACACCATCGACCGGCACGCTCTGGCCGGGCTTGATGTGGAGGATGTCGCCGCGGACAACCTCCTCAGCGGGAATCTCCACAACCTCCCCTTCCCGCTCGACAAGAGCAGTCTTGGGGGCGAGCGCCATCAGCCGGGTGATCGCCTCGGAAGTTTTGCCCTTGGAGCGGCTCTCCAGATATTTGCCCAGCGTAATGAGGGCGAGAATCATGCCGGAGGTCTCAAAATAGAGATCCATCGAGTACGTATGGACGAGGTCCAGATCCCCGTGGCCGAGACCCCAGCCGATCCGGTAAATTGCCCAGACGCCGTAAACAACGGCTGCCGACGAGCCGATGGCGATGAGGGAATCCATGTTGGGCGCGCGGTGCCAGAGGGCCTTGAAGCCGCCGGTAAAGTATTTTTTATTGACAATCAGAATGGGCAGGCAGAGCAGAAACTGGGTAAACGCAAAGGTCATCGCATTCTCCGCCCCGAGAAAAAGCCCCGGGAGCGGCCAGTTCATCATGTGTCCCATCGACAGGTAAAAGAGCGGGATCAGAAAGGCGAAGGACCAGATCAGCCGGTGCTTCATCGAGTGCTCCTCCGCCGCAGCGGCATTCTCCCGGACGGGAGCTGCACGCTTTTCTCCGGGTTCCGCAGGCAGAAAGGCGCCGTATCCGCCCTCCTGTACCGCCCGGACGATATCCGAAGACTGTACCTGATTTTCATCATATTCCACCATCATGCTGTTTGTCAGCAGACTGACCGTCACATCGCTGACGCCGGGGAGCTTGCGCACCGCCTTCTCCACATGGGCGGAGCAGGATGCACAGGACATGCCGGTCACATTGAACTTCTGCTTCATCAATGAATCCTCCTTTTCACCCCGGGGGGGTATGGTGTTTATATTATACCGCGCCGGTGTTAATTTGTCAAGCCCCCGGAGCGCGCGTCTTCATTTCTCCTCAAAAATTCGTATCATAATTGACATTTTGGAAGTTTTATTGTAAAATATAGGTGAATTGCAGCGCAAAACGCTGCCTGTAATACAGAAAAGGGGGATTTTATGAAAATTTTAATGCTGGATCTGGACACACTGCGTCCGGACCATATGGGCTGTTACGGCTATTTTCGAAACACCACTCCCGTCCTGGATTCCATCGCGGCCGAGGGTGTCCGTTTCACGCACTACCACTGCTCGGATGCGCCGTGCCTCCCTTCCCGGGCGGCGCTCTGCTCGGGGCGGTTCGGTTACCATAACGGCGCGGTCGGTCATGGCGGCCTGCCGGCCGACATGCGGCTGACAGGCATTGACCGGGGATTTCAGGACCAGCGCGACATTCACAACCTCTTCCACCTCTTCCGGCAGGCGGGTATGTACACCGTCTCGATCAGTCCTTTCGCGGAGCGGCACTCCTCCTACTGGTTTACCGCCGGCCTCAACGAGCTTTACAACACCGGCCGCTGCGGCGGTGAATCGGCCGAGCACGTACTGCCGGTCGCGCTGGATTGGGTAAAGCGCAATGCCGCTTCCCGGGAAAACTGGTTCCTGCACGTCAATTTCTGGGACGCCCACACGCCCTACCGCGCCCCCGCCGAATTCGGCAATCCCTTTGAAAACGAGCCGATCCCGGACTGGATCACCGACGAGGTCCTGGCGGCGCACAATCATCTGACCGGGCCGCACGGCTCGATGGAAATCGGCATGTACAACGACCGGGAAAACCCGGAATTTCCCCGCCATCCCGGCAAGGTGACCGACCGCGCGGGACTCCACCGCTTCTTTGACGGATACGACTGCGGCGTCCGCTATATGGACGGCATGATCGGCAAGCTGCTGGACGCTCTCAAAGAGGAAGGGGTCGGCGATGATCTTGCCATCATCGTCACTGCCGATCACGGCGAAAATCTGGGAGAACTCGGCCTGTACGGCGAACACGCCACTGCCGACGAAACCACCACCCGCATTCCCATGATTATCAAATGGCCGGGAATCAAGCCCGCGGTGCTGGACGGATTCCACTACAACCTCGACCTTGTCCCGACAATCGCCGACCTGCTGGGCCTCCCCCATTACGAAAAATGGGACGGCGAAAGCTACGTGGAAGCGCTCCGCACCGGTGTTGACAAAGGTCGTGACTATCTCGTGGTCTCCCAGTGCGCTCACGTCTGCCAGCGCTCGGTGCGCTTCGGCGACTACCTCTATATGCGCACCTACCACGATGGATATCACCTCTGGAACGATGAAATGCTGTTTGATGTCAAAAACGATCCCTACGAGCAGCACGACATCGCCGCGGAAAATCCGGCGCTGTGCGGACAGGCCTGCCGCTGCCTCGTCGAATGGGAGCACCAGATGCGCCTGACCGCCGACACCGACGTCGACCCGCTGATGACCGTCCTCCGGGAAGGCGGACCGTACCACGCCAAGGAAGGCGACCTCGCCGCCTACTGCCGCCGTCTGGAAGAAACCGGCCGTGCCGACGGCGCGGCGGCCCTGCGTAAAAAGTACCACGTTGCGGACTGAACGTCATCCCGCTTGAAAAAGAGGTTCTGAAGCCATGCTGATAGATTTTCACACCCACTGTTTTCCGGACAAACTGGCGGAAAAGGCCATGACAAAACTACGTGAGACCAGCCACGCCAACCCCTGCACCGACGGCACCCGCGGGGACATGCTCCGCAAGTTTGACGACTGGGGAGTCGACGCGGCTGTCTGCCTGAACATCGTCACCGTTCCGAAACAGCAGTTTAACGTCAACGAATTCGCGATCTCCATCAACGACCGCAAACGGATCTTTGCCTTCGGCTCGGTCCACGCGGCAAATGAAGACTGCGAAAACGAGATTTACCGCCTGCACGAGGCGCGAATCCGCGGAATCAAGCTTCACCCGGATTTTCAGGACATTGACCTGCTGGACCGGCGGATGTTTCCCATCTACGATATCTGCGCCGAGCTCGGAATGTTCTGCGTGTTCCATGCGGGCTGGGATCCCGTCTCGCCGCGCAAAACCCGCGTCACGCCGGACCGGATCCTGCGCATCCGGCAGTTTTTTCCCCGTTTCCGGATGATTCTGGCCCACATGGGCGGGCTTGGAATGTGGGATGAGGTGGAAAACCGGCTGGCTGGGAGCGGCATCCTGATGGATACTGCCTACACCCGCGGCCTTCTCCCGCCGGAGCAGATGACCCGCATCATCCGCCGGCACGGCGCGGAAAACATCCTCTTTGGAAGCGACTGCCCCTGGCAGAGCAGCCGGGATACGGCGGACTACATCGACAGCCTGCCCCTTTCTGCGGAGGAAAAGGACCGGATTTTTTACAAAAACGCGCGGGAATTGCTCCAGATGCAGTAAACTTCCCTCCCCCGCACCGCGCAAAAGAACTTCCCGCAGGGACAGCCGCCCGCTGTCCCTGCATCTCTTTGGTCAGAAAAGTCAGGTAAAATTCAAGAATTCATAAAAAAACCTTGATTCACGCCTGCATCCCATGTATAATAGAAAGTAATTGGGCGCTTTTTCAGAATCGCGCCAAAAAAACACAGGGTCCTATGCGGACCCCGAAAGGAACGGTCAATAGAAAATGGGACTTGTTGAAAAGATCTTTGGTTCCTATTCCAAACGCGAATTAAAACGGATCAAACCGATCCTGGACAGCGTCCTCGCCCTCGAGGAACGATATAAACAGATGTCGGAAGAGGAACTGCGCGGCCAGACGGCCTATCTGCGCGGCAAGCTGGAGGACGGCGAAACGCTCGACACCATCCTGCCGGAAGCGTTTGCCGCCTGCCGTGAAGCGACCCGCCGCGTCCTCGGCACCCCGCATTACCCCGTCCAGATTATCGGCGGCATCGTCCTGCATCAGGGCCGCATCGCCGAGCTGAAAACCGGCGAAGGCAAAACCCAGACCCTGGTTCTTCCCGCCTATCTGAACGCCCTCACCGGCGAAGGCGTCCACGTCGTCACCGTCAACGACTACCTCGCCAAGCGCGACTCCGAATGGATGGGCAAGGTTTACCGCTATCTCGGCCTGTCGGTCGGCCTGATTATTCACGACATGGACAACGACGCCCGCCGCGCCGCTTACCGCTGCGATATCACCTATGGCACCAACAATGAAATCGGTTTCGACTACCTGCGCGACAACATGGTCACCTACAAGGAGCAGCAGGTGCAGCGTCCTTTCAACTATGCCATTGTCGACGAGGTCGACTCCATCCTGATTGACGAAGCGAGAACTCCCCTCATCATCTCCGGTCAGGGGGACAAATCCACCGAGCTTTACCAGATTGTCGACCGCTTTGTGCGGATGCTCAAACCCAACCGGGTCGCGGAGCTGGACGACAAGGTCGACAACGACAACCTCGACGGCGATTATATCGTCGACGAAAAGGCGAAGACCGCAACCCTCACCCCCGCCGGCGTCCGCAAGGCAGAGATGGCCTTCCGCCTGAACAATCTGATGGATCCGGAAAATACCACCCTGCTCCACCACATCAATCAGGCAATCAAGGCGCACGGCATCATGCACAATGAGATCGACTATGTCGTCAAGGACGGTGAGGTCATCATCGTCGACGAATTCACCGGCCGGCTGATGTATGGCCGCCGCTACAACGAGGGTCTTCACCAGGCTATCGAAGCCAAGGAAGGCGTCAAAGTCGCACACGAATCCAAGACGCTCGCGACCATCACCTTCCAGAACCTCTTCCGTCTTTACAAAAAGCTCTCCGGCACCACCGGCACCGCGCTGACTGAGGAAGGTGAGTTCCGCGAGATCTACAAGCTCGACGTCATCGAAATTCCCACCAACCGTCCGGTACAGCGCATCGACCATGAAGATGTCCTCTTCAAGACCGAAAAAGGCAAATTCAACGCGGTCATCGAGCAGATTATCGAATGTCACGAAAAAGGCCAGCCGGTCCTGGTCGGCACGATTACCATCGACAAATCCGAGATGCTCAGCGCCATGCTCAAGCGCCGCGGCATCAAGCACGAGGTGCTGAACGCAAAATACCACGAAAAAGAGGCGCAGATCGTAGCGCAGGCCGGCAAAAAGGGCGCGGTCACCATCGCGACCAACATGGCCGGACGCGGCACCGACATCATGCTGGGCGGTAACGCCGAATATCTGGCCAAGAGCGACATGCGCAAGATGGGCTTTGAGGAGGAGCTGATCTCCGAGGCGGACGCCTACGGCGAGACCGACAACGCCGACATCCTGAACGCGCGCCAGGTCTTCAAGGAACTGGTGGCCAAACACAAAAAGGTCATCAGTGTGGAGGCGGAGGAAGTCCGCAAGGCGGGCGGCCTCTTCATCCTGGGCACCGAGCGGCATGAGTCCCGCCGCATCGACAACCAGCTGCGCGGCCGTTCCGGCCGTCAGGGCGATCCCGGCGAAAGCCGCTTTTTCCTCTCACTGGAGGACGATATTGTCCGCCTCTTCGGCGGCGAACGGCTCCGCAATATGATGGAAACGCTGAAAATCGACGAGAATCAGCCGATCGAAACCAAGATGCTCACCAACGCTATCGAATCCGCGCAGAAGAAGGTCGAAGGACGCAATTTTGCAATCCGCCGCAGCGTACTTCAGTTCGACGACGTCATGAACCGCCAGCGCGAGATCATCTACAGCCAGCGCGCCAAGGTCTTAAACGGCGAAAACCTGCGCAGTTACATCATGGATATGCTGAAGGACACCATCACCGACACGGTCAACCAGTATCTGTCGGATGAGGTCGTGCACGACAACTGGAACATCGAGGGCCTGCGCAACCACTACCTCGGCTTCTTCACACAGCCGGAGGACTTCCGCTATACGCCAGACGAGCTGGCCAATATGGAGAAGAAGGATTTTGTCGACGCACTCTACAAAAAGGCGGTCGCCAAATACGAGGAAAAAGAGCAGGAAATCGGTCTCGACCGGATGCGCGAGGTCGAGCGCGTGATTCTGTTGCGCAATGTCGACTCCAAGTGGATGGATCACATCGACGCGATGGACGAGCTGAAAAAGGGCATCTACCTGCGCTCCTACGCGCAGCGTGACCCCGCGGTCGAGTACCGCATCGAGGGCTTTGACATGTTTGATGAAATGGTCACCGCCATTCGCGAGGACACCGTCAAAATGCTGTTGACGGTCCGGCTGCGCAACCCCAACGAACAGCTCAAACGGGAGCAGGTCGCCACCCCCATCTCCGCCTCTCACGGTGAAGGCGAGGCCCGCAGGGAACCGGTCCGCAAAAAGAAACCGGTGCGGCCGCAGTAACCGGCGCAGAGAATATCTTCCATACAGTAAAATCCCCCCGGCCTTAGACGGGTGCTCGTAAGAAAGTAATTCACTCAAAATTACACTTACGGCATCTGTCAGACGGGATTGGGTAAATGAAATATGCTGGACATGGTTGATTTTAACCGTGTCCAGCATATTTTTTGCCTATTTGCGTTTTCTTTTCCCTTTTCCGTGGGTCATATTGGTTTTCCCCCGCTGGTTAATAGAGGGTTTCAGGTGTTTGGACAGCTTCAAGACCTCTATTATATTGACAAACTGCTCCATCGTGATCGCATCGTAATCAATACCAAAGGTTGCGAGGAAAATGCGGGCCTGTTTTTCCCCATCGCTGCCTTTGTAGTTCATGGCTTCCTGCAAACTCTGCTGCACATCCAGCGCCGGAGAATGGCTGTCCGCAGTAGTCGCATCATTTTGATGGGCTTCCCGAATATCCCGAAGTATCAACTTCAAATCGTCAGAAATAACATGGCCAAAATATTCGTCCTCTTGTACTTGTGCAAGTTCCAGCGTCCGCAGATACAGATCATTTTCCGTTTCTCCCTGCTGCATCAGCACCATCTGGCGGACGGCTTGCAGTACAGCGTTCATATCGTTGATCCGCATATCCGCGATCCGACCCACATAAATCTCCGCATCCAGCATCATTTTCAGGAAATCATGGTGACAGAGAATTTCTGACAGCAGCCGGAGGTTGAATTTCCCGGCTTTCAGAACATCAATCGCATCATCACTCAGGTGCAGGGCACTCAGCTCTGTGTCTGAGTGATTTTTTTGTTCTGACACCCCTAACAGATAGTCCGTAGTCACATGATAAAACTTTGCCAGTGTGACGATGGCAAAAGGGCTTATGTCCTTATAATCATCATTCTCGTATTTGCCGAGCGCAGATTTGGAAAGCCCGGTCTGGTCGGCCAGCTGTTCCA
>CALXIG010000104.1 GCA_944388305.1 uncultured Clostridia bacterium | reverse complement strand
GGCAATCTTGTCCGCGTGCGCTTTGGAAACCGCGCCGCCCAGCGTCGTGACATCCTGGGAGAAAGCGTAGGCAGTGTCGCCTTCGATGCTGCCGTAACCGGTGATCACACCGACTCCGTCGTCGGCGATGAAAGCGTCCAGCTCCACAAAGGTGCCTTCGTCAAACAGGGCGGTGATCCGCTCCCTGGCGGGAGAAGGTTTCCGGCAAGCGGCTTTTTTCTGCTCAAGCTCTTCCAGCTTGGATTGATAGGTCATTGTACAGCCCCCATTCTATATCATTGGTGCAAACAATTTAGTGTTTGGAATTGACGGCAGCTTCATTGCCATCGAATTTCACCCATTTTATTATACTACGGAGAGAAAAAAATGACAATACGAAAATTTCAAAAAATCAGCACAATTTGCAGTGGCTGCAATTATGTAAAAACGCCGAAAGGCCGGTTAAAACGCCTTTTTCATCCAGGGGAACCCCCAGCGCGGCCAGCGTCTAGCGGCTGACCCCGGGTGCAAAGCGCACCCGGTCGAGTCCGGACTGCGCTGCCGCATCGCAGACGGCGCGGATCAGTCCGTCGAAGAGGGCGGTGTCGCCGCCGCTCTCCACCTGCTCAATGAGCAGGCCCTCGCCTTCCTTCCGGTAAAAGATGTGGCCCACGCGCGCCTTCCCCGCGAAGGCGAGATAGGCAAGCGAACCCGCATGGTAAGCCTCGAGAAATTCCGGAAGGTTGTCCTCTGAGGTAAAAGGCCGGATATACAGCATGAAAATTCCCCCCTTTACGCCTGCGTGCGCCCGCGCGCGCCTTTCGCAGCGAGCCGCCGGAGCGCCTCCACTTCCTCGGGAGTCAGCTCACGCAGTTCGCCGGGCCGGAGCATTCCCAGCCGCACCGGACCGATGGCCAGCCGCTTCAGGCGGGCGACCTCGAGGCCGACGGCCTCGCACATCCGGCGGATCTCCCGATTGCGGCCCTCTGTGATGGTGATGAGCAGAACCGTCCGCCCCGGCTCCTCGGCCGCGATCCGCACCTCAGCCGGAGAAGTCATCACTCCATCCAGCTCCACGCCCTCGGAGAGTCGAAGCAGCTGCTCCCCGTCAACCGCGCTGTGGACTGTCACGCGATAGGTCTTGGGCACCTGGCGGGAGGGGTGGGTCATGTCGTTGGCAAAGTCTCCGTCGTTGGTGAAAAGAAGCAGGCCCTCGGAATTGAGGTCGAGCCGGCCGACCGGAAAAACCCGAACCGGCAGCCCCTCGACCAGCGCCGAGACGCACCTGCGTCCCCGGTCGTCCGACATGGCGGTCAGATAGCCGCGGGGCTTGTAGAGCATATAGTAGACCGGCTTGTCCCGCCGGCGGGTGTCGAGCAGTTCCCCATCGACGGTGATCCGGTCGCGGTTGGGGTCGGCCTTCTGGCCGATGACGGCCGGGTGTCCGTTGACCTTGACCCGGCGCTGCTCGATCAGTTCCTCCGCCTTGCGGCGGGAGCAGAAACCGCTCTCCGCAATAATTTTCTGCAAACGAATTTCCATTTTGTCCATCCTTCTTTCCGGCGCGCGCAGTGCGGGCACCTGTTTTTTATGCAAACCCGAAATGGGCGGCGAGCTTTGCGAGGGTCTCCTCCCGGGTGTCGCCCGCGTTTTCCTCCCGCACGAGGGTGAAAAAGCCGCTTCCGGCAAAGGCACGGTAGGATTCCGGGCTGTTCACTTCGGCGATGCAGGCGCGGAAGTTGCGCATGGTCCGCTCCGGGTCGGCCGTTTTACCGATCTCGTCGAGCAAAAACCGCTTTTCCGGGTCGCCGCGGTCAAAAAAGCGGCCGACCGACATCGCCTGCGGACTCAGGAGGATGGCGACGCGGCGGTAATCGGAGATTTCCCGCAAAATTTCAACTGGGATGTTGGTGTCGGCGATGATCTTTTTTCCCGATGCCGAAAGGCGAATGAGCTCGGCGATCTCCAGCTGGACCGCCTCCGCCGATGTGCCCTCGATCCAGCGGCGGTATTCCTCCGGCGTGCGGTTTAAAAACTCCTCCCAGCCGCTCATGGTGCGGAAATAGCAGAGATTCGGCTGCTGTTCCGGCGAAAGCTCCTCCTCCGGGAAGCGGTCATGGTAATTTTCCCCGCAGGCGATCAGCCCATACCGCTCGGAAAGCATCCGCACCATTGTCGATTTGCCCGCATAGGCGGTGCCGTTGATGAAATAGACATCCCGCAGGTACCAGCGCAGGACATTGGCGTCAAATGAAATCTGCATGTTGTCATCCTTTCTGCCGTCAGGCAGAGAAAAGCGCGCACATCCATCCCCACAGCCGCTCCAAAAGGCCCGGCTCTCCGGCGGAGGAAACCGCGGGGACATCCTGCTGGGCAGTCAGGGGCAGCGCGTAAATTTCGGTCCCGTCGAGGGTCCAGCGCACCGTGCCGACCTGCTGCCCGGCGGCGACCGGCGCATAGAGGAAGGGCTCCGCTTCCACCTCGATGCGGACGCGGGGCAGTTCCTCCTCCCGCACCGCAAGTTCGGCAAACTCCCCCACCCCCGCGATGACGGACGGGGCCTCCCCGCCGGTCACCGGGATGCTGACCTGTTCCGGCTTCTCCCCCACCAGCGCGACGGAGGCAAAGCCCGCGTCCAGCAGCTTTTTGTGGTCGTTCCAGTCGTCGGGGGCGTTTAAGGTGACGCAGATGAGCTTTTTCCCTTCCCGCACGGCGGCCGAAACCAGGCACCGGCCCGCTTTTTTGGTGAAGCCGGTCTTGACTCCGAGACAGCCTTCATACTCCGCGAGCAGCCGGTTGTGGTTTGTCAGCCAGCGATCCTGCGGCGGATTGCCGTAGTGCAGCTTCATGCTCTTTTGGGAGCAGATCGCCCGGAAATCCGCGTTCTGCATGGCCGCCCGGGCGAGCATGGCGAGGTCGTAGG
>CALXIG010000103.1 GCA_944388305.1 uncultured Clostridia bacterium | reverse complement strand
GAAGCACGAACGGTTTTACGGCAGGCTGGGCTATCAGGATGCGGGGAACCTCGCGCTGAAAAGCAAATGGCTGTGAGAATTTCGCGGCGAAAATAAACGACAGGGAGTGTGGCAGAATGAAAATCGTAGTAGACGGGTTCGGCGGCGACAACGCGCCGCTCGCGGTGCTCAGGGGCTGCGAGATGGCGGTCAAAGAGTATGGCGTCGAGCTGATTGTAACCGGGGATGAGAAGGCCCTCCGCAAGACGGCGGCGGATAACGGCATCTCCCTCGACCGCATCGAGCTGTTCGACGCGCCCGGCGTCATCTCGATGGAGGACGAGCCGACCTCTATCCTCAGGGAAAAATCCGACAGCTCGATGGCGGCCGCCTTCCGGCTGGTGAAGGAGGGCAGGGGGGACGCCTTTGTCAGCGGCGGCAGCACCGGCGCGATTGTCGTCGGCGCGACCTTTCTCCTCAAGCGGATGAAGGGGGTCAAGCGGGCCGGGCTTGCGACAGTCATTCCGACTGAGAACGGGCGCTACCTTCTCATGGACTGCGGCGCAAACGTCGACTGCCGCCCCGAGATCCTCGCCCAGTTCGGGGTGATGGGAAGCCTCTACATGGAAAAGGTGATGGGGGTAAAATCCCCGAAAGTGGGCCTTGTCAACATCGGTTCGGAGGAAACCAAGGGCGGCGAGCTGCAAATCGCGGCCCTTGCTCAGCTCAAAAAGGCGCCCGTCCGCTTCACCGGCAACGTCGAGGCGCGGGAATTGCCCAAAGGCGCTGTCGATGTCGCCGTCGCCGACGGGTTCACCGGCAACATCGTCCTGAAGCTCACCGAGGGGATGGGTTCGCTCATGTCCCACAAGCTCAAGGAGATCTTTTCCGGCGCGGCGGGCACAGTCGCCGGGGCGATGGTGCTCGGAAAGATCAGAGCGCTCAAAAAGTCGATGGACTACACCGAATACGGCGGCGCGCCGCTGCTGGGCATCACCAGTCCGGTCATCAAGGCGCACGGAAGCTCCAACCCCAAGGCGTTTATGAACGCCATCCGGCAGGCGCGGGATTTCGCTCAGGCAAATCTGACTGCCGGGATCGAGGCGGCGGTCCGCTCCATGAAGGAGAGCGGGGAGGCGGCGGAATGAAGGCTGTGATCGGTTCCGGCAACCCGGGCAAGCTCGTCGAACTGGCGCAGGAGCTGCGCGCGGCCGGGTTTGAGCCGGTTTCGGGGGCGGATTTCTCGGTGGAAGCCGAGGAAACCGGGGCCACGCCCCGCGAAAACGCCGAGATCAAGGCGAAGGCTTACGCCAGAGCTTCCGGCCTGCCGGCCATCGCGATGGATTCGGGGCTCTTCCTCGAGGAGCTGCCCATGGCCGACCCGCGCCAGCCCGGGACCCATGTCCGGCGGATGGGCGGAAAGCGCCTTTCCGATGAGGAGATGATCGCCCACTACGCGGCGCTCGCAAAATCGCTGGGCGGAAGCGCACTCTGCCATTGGGTGACGGGCTTCGCGGCCGCGCTGCCGGACGGGACCGTCCTTTCGGGCGACGACGCGGAGGGGCAGCCGCTTCGCTGGAAATTCCGCCTCGTTTCGGAGCCGGGCGGGGAGCCGCTGCCGGGAAAGCCGCTCTCCTGCATCTCGGTCGAGGGGGACACCGGGCGGTACGTCAATGAAAACGGCGGCAGCGAAGGCGCCTCGGCCGAGCGGCGGGCGGCTTACCGGAAAAAGGCGGCGGCGCTGCTGTGCAGGCTGCTCCGGAAGGGAGAAAATTCATGAAAGAAATCGACGCCAACCGGGAGGCGTGGAGCGCCCTTGCGGAGGACCACTACCACACCTTCCTGCGGCGCTTCCGGGAGGGAAATTACCGCCTCAACGCGCACATCCGGCGGGAACTGCCCGATTTGCGGGGGAAGAGGGTGCTGCACCTTCAGTGCAACACCGGGGCGGATTCCATCTGCCTCGCACGAATGGGGGCCAAAGTGACGGGGGTGGATTTTTCGCCCGAAAATATCCGTTTCGCACGAAAGCTCGCGGCGGATGTGGGGGAGGAGATCCGCTTTCTCGAGTCGGAGGTCTGCGCCCTCCCCGCGGTCCATGCGGAGAAATACGACGCGGTCTTCACCTCGGAGGGGGTGCTCGGCTGGCTGCCCGACCTCAGAAGCTGGGCGGAGACGGTGCGTTTTTTTCTCAAAGAGGACGGATTTCTCTATCTGTTTGACTCCCACCCCTTTTTTCTCATGATGAACGGGGAAAAGCTCGGGCGCGGGGAATTTGCGGTTCAGTATCCTTATTTTTCCAGAGAACCGGATGCGGACGACGTGATCGGCGGGTACGCTTCCGCGCCGAAAAGGGGGCGCGTCTCCTATTTCTGGATGCACACTTTTTCGGAGCTATTCAATGCCCTCGCGGCGGCGGGATTGTGCGTGAGGCGGATGAGCGAGTTCCCGGAAAATTTTTACGATTCCGGCGGGTTTCAGCCTGCCGGAGATACGGGACTGTTTGTCTCCCCCTGCAACGGGGAGCGGTTTCCGGTTTCCTACAGCCTGCTGGCGGAGGTCTGCCGGCGGGAAGGCGGTTTTTGACAGGCAAAAGGCAATTACGGCAAGCCGCTGCCTTTGATGCCCCTGGAAAAGTTTTTTTCCAGAGGCATGAGGGGCGGCGCGGAAAGGATGTCAACGATGATTTCAGCGGAAAAACTGGCAGAATTGCAGCAAAAGATTCAATACACCTTCCGGAACGAACACCTGCTGATTCAGGCGCTCACCCACTCCTCCTTCTCGAACGAAGGGAAGAAGCACGGCAAAAACAACGAGCGGCTGGAATTTCTGGGGGATTCGGTGCTGTCGGTTATTGTGGCGCGGCACCTGTTTCTCACCTACAAGGACCTCCCCGAGGGAGAGCTGACCAAGCTGCGGGCGAGTCTGGTCTGTGAAAAGGCGCTTGACGGCTTTGCCGCCCGGTTTGGGCTGGGGGAATACCTCCTGCTCGGCAAGGGGGAGGAGCTGACCGGCGGACGCCAGCGCCCGTCCATCCTCGCTGATGCCTTTGAGGCGCTGCTCGCCGCCATCTACCTGGACGGCGGCTATGAGGCGGCCCAGCGGTTTGTGCTCGGCTTTATCCCTAGGGAGCTGGATATCCGCCACGCGGGGAAAATGTCCGACTACAAGACGGCGCTGCAGGAGATCATCCAGCAGAACCGGGAGGAGCGGGTCGAGTATGTGCTGGTCGGGGAGGAAGGGCCGGATCACGCGAAGGTCTTCACCTCGGAAGTGCTCTTAAACTCCAATGTCATCGGCAAGGGGAGCGGCTCCTCCAAAAAGCAGGCCGAACAGAACGCCGCGAAGGAGGCGCTCGCTCTGATGGGCTACAGAGAACTCTGATGGCGCGCCACGCAAACATCGCGTTTTTCATCCCGCACCTGGGCTGTCCTCACCGCTGCGCCTTTTGCAGCCAGCGGACCATCTCGGGGGAGGAAGCCGCGGCGGCGCCGGAGACGGTGCGGGCGGAGCTGGAAGCCGCCTTTGCGCGGGAGCTCGACCCCGCCTCAACTGAGATCGCCTTTTTCGGCGGCAGCTTCACCTGCCTTCCGCGGGAGCGGATGGAGGAATATCTCGCGGCGGCGGCCCCTTATGTCCGGCGGGGACAATGCGCGGGAATCCGCGTTTCGACCCGTCCGGACGGCATTGACGGGGAGATCCTCGCGCTGCTCGCCCGGTATGGGGTGACGGCCATCGAGCTGGGCGCGCAGAGCCTCGACGACCGGGTGCTCGCCCGAAACGGCCGCGGCCACAGCGCGGCGGATGTCTGGGAGGCGTCGCGGCGCATCCGGGCGTTTCCCGGCGCGCCCTTTTCGCTCGGGCTTCAGATCATGACCGGCCTGGACGGAGAGGACGCGGAGAGCCGGAGCCGCACCAGGGAAGGCGTCCTCGCCATCCGGCCGGACACGCTGCGCATCTACCCCACCGTCGTGCTGGAGGGGACCGTCCTCGCGGAGCGGCTGCGCGCGGGAACCTATCATCCGCCGGGAGTTGCCGAAACGGCCGCCTTTCTGGCGCCGATGCTCGCGGAATATGAGGCGGCCGGCATCCGGATCATCCGGGTGGGGCTGCACGCCTCGGCAAAGGTCGAGCGGGCGGTGATCGGCGGGGCCTATCACCCCGCCATGCGGGAGCTCTGCGAGGCGGCGCGCTTCCGCCGGAGAATGGAGACCCTGCTTGCGGGCATTCCGCCGGGAGAGGCGGCTGTCGCGGTCCACCCGCGCGCTCTCTCCAGGGCGGTCGGGCAGAAGAAGGAGAACCTTCGCTGGGCGGAAAGCTGCGGTTACCGGCTCCGGCTTGTGCCGGACAGCGGTGTGGAATTGGACGGGCTGTGCCTTCTTTTCCCTGAAAAGGCGGAGATTCGGGTGCTGCGGCCGGAGGAGCGGACCGGCAGCGACTGCTATGAGTTTGCCCTCCCCCACGCCTTTCCGGGCGGCCACTGGAACGCGGACTCCTTCCTCCTTCCCGATGGGGACGCGGGGATCGGGCGGCTCGCTCCCTGCCTGGAGCAGGTTTTTCCGCAGTTTGCCTGGTACGGTCCGCAAAAGGTGCCGCTGTCCGCGTGGGCGCGGGTGGAGGCGCTGGCGCGGGAGGATGCAGGGCTTGCCGGATTTTTCGCCTTTGTCCGCCGGTGGCTGGAAGGGCGCCGCGGAGAGGATTTTTTCTGGATTCTGGGCATCTGATGGCTGCAATACGACAGAAAGGACTCGCTTATGTTTTTAAAATCACTGGAAATGCAGGGCTTCAAGTCCTTTCCCGATAAGACGGTGGTGCGTTTCAACCGGGGGCTGACCGCCGTTGTCGGCCCGAATGGGAGTGGCAAGAGCAATCTGAGCGACGCGATGCGCTGGGTGCTGGGGGAGCAGTCGAGCAAGACCCTCCGCGGAGAAAAGATGGAGGACGTCATTTTTCTCGGGACAGCGACCCGCAAGGCCCAGGGCTTCGCGGCAGTTTCGCTGACCTTTGACAACGCCGACCGCACCCTTTCGATTGACAGCGACGAGGTGACCATCACCCGGCGGTACTACCGTTCCGGCGAGAGCGAGTACCAGATCAACGGCAGGGACGTCCGCCTCAAGGATATCAACGAGCTGCTGATGGACACCGGCCTCGGCCGGGACGGCTATTCCCTCATCGGGCAGGGGCGGATTGCGGAGATCATCAACGCCCGCCCGGCTCAGCGCCGCGAAATTTTTGAGGAGGCCGCCGGCATCTCCAAGTACCGGTACCGCAAGGCGGAGGCCGAGCGCCGTCTCGCGGCAGCGCAGGAAAACCTTGTCCGGCTGTACGACATTCTCTCCGAGCTGGAGGGGCGGGTTGAGCCGCTGCGGGTGCAGTCGGAAAAGGCGGCGCAGTTTCTCGCGCTTTCGGCCGAAAAAAAGCGGCTCGAGGTTTCGCTGTGGATGCTGTCGCTTGAAAAGCTGCGGGTTTCGCTCGGCGAGCAGCAGAACAAATACCTCATCGCAAAAGGGGAGGACGAACAGCTCGCCCGCCGTCTCGAAGAGGCGGAACGCGGCATCCGGGAGGCTTATGCCAGGATGCAGGACTGCCTGACCCGGGCGGAGGAATACCAGACGCTCCGGCAGAATCTCCAGGCGCGGATCGCCGAGATCCGGCAGGAAGAAGCGGTCCGCAGCAACGATCTTCTCCACCATCAGGAGACCATCCGCCGCCTGACCGGCGAGCTTTCCGATCTGAAGGCCGGCGACGACCGCCGCGCGGAAGAGCTCCGGGAGTTGGAGGCGCAGCGCCTCGCCGCGCGGAAGGCGGCCGCAGAGCTGCGTGCGAGAATGGAGGAGGGGGAGCGGAAGCTCGCCGGACTTTCCCGGGAACAGGACGGCTATGCCTCGCGGGCGGAGGAGCTGACCCGCCGCGCCAACCAGATCGCGCTGGATATCTCCCGCGGAAACCTCCTCATCCTGACCCGCGAAAATACCGCGCTGGAAGAGGAGCATCGCGCCGCCGCCGCGGAGCAGGAGGCGGCTACCCTCGCAGAGCGGCTTTCCGGCGAGACGGAGGCGGCGGAAAACATCGCCGGACTGCTGAAAGAGATCGCCGCCCGGATGCAGTCACTGGAAAACGAGCGCGCGGGGTACGAGATGAAGCTCGCGTCGCGCCGCAAAAAGTTCGCCGGGGCACAGGCTGCCCAGCAGGAGCTGGACCTCGCCGTCAAGGAAAAATTGCAGCGCGCCCGGCTGCTGCGCGACCTGGACCAGAATATGGAAGGTTTTCAGTACAGCGTCAAGGCGGTCATGAAGGCCGCGAAAAGCGGCCAGCTTCGCGGGGTGCTGGGAACGGTCGCCCAGCTTCTGACCGTCCGTCCGGACTACGCGACGGCGGTGGAGACGGCACTGGGCGGCGCCCTCCAGAACGTCGTGGTGGAGAACGCGGCGGCAGCGAAGGCGGGTATCCGGCTTCTGGCTTCCCAGCGGGCGGGACGCGCGACCTTCCTCCCGGTGAGCGAGATCCGGGGCGGCGGGAGCTTAAACGAGCCGGGGCTCGCAGGGGAGCCGGGCTTTGTGGCGGCAGCTTCCGAGCTGGTGGAGGCGGCGCCCGAGTACGCCGGCATCGTCCGCTTTCTGCTGGGCCGCATTGCGGTCGCAGAGGATCTGGATGCGGCCTCCGCCATTGCGCGGCGGTATGGCTATAAGTTCCGGGTCGTCACGCTGGACGGCCAGCAGGTCAACGTCGGCGGCAGCTTCACCGGCGGCTCGGCGGCCAGAAATCAGGGAATTCTGAGCCGCAGGAACGAGGCGGACGCCCTTTCCGCCGAGGCGGACGCCCTCGCGGTCCGCAGGGCGGATGCCGTCCGGCAGGCCGAGCGGATCGCCGCGGAGATCGCCGCCCTCGAGGCGCAGGCCGAGGGAATCCGGTCCGAGCAGCTCACCGCCCGCGAGGACCAGATCCGCTTTGAGGGGGAGCAGAAACGGCACGAACAGGCCGCCATGCAGCTCCAGACCCGCCAGAAGGAGCTGAAGGTGCAGCGCGAAGAATGCGTTCAGAAGGCGGCAAAGGCCCGCGCTGATGCGGAACAGGCGCGGGCGGAGCTCGGGGAGCTGGAACAGCAGGCTGCCGCCGTTCGGGCGGAGCAGGCCGCCTTCCAGGGCAGCCAGGACAGCCTCGCCTCCCAGCGGAGAGCGCTCTCCGACGAGCTTTCCGCCCTCGGCCGGGAGGAAATCTCCTGCCAGAAGGACGGGGAGAACCTGCTTCGCCGCATGGAAGAGCTGAAAAACGCCCGGCAGAGCGTCGAGGATCAGAGGGCGCGGGTCGAAGGCGACCTTGCGCGCATCCGCGCGGCTTGCGGGAAAATCACCGACTCGCTCGGGGCGCTGCGTGAGGAGGCCGGTCAGGCCGCCGGTCAGGTCGAAAGCTATGAGAAAAAGGGGCGGGAGATGATCGTGCTCCGCCAGCAGATTGAAGGGGAGACTACCGCGCTCCGCCAGCGGGAACGGGAGGTTTCCGCCGACAAGGCGCGCACCGCCGGCGAGCTCGCCCGGCTGGAGGAGCAGAAGCGCGCGGTCCAGAAGGACTGCGATCAGATCATCCGGCGGCTGATGGACGAGTACGAGCTGACCCGCACCGAGGCGCTCGCCATTGCCGTTCCAATTGAGGATCCGCCGCGGGCTCAGCAGGAACTGTCCGCTGTCAAAAACCGCATCCGCGGGCTCGGCAGCGTCAATCTGGGGGCCATTGAAGAGTACCGGGAGGTTTCAGAGCGGTACTGTTTCCTCAAGGACCAGATCGCCGACGCTTCCGGCTCGAAAAATGAGCTGGAAAAGCTCATCCGCGACCTGACCGGCGACATGGAGCGGCTCTTTACCGAAAGTTTTTCCGAGATCGGCCGCCATTTCGGCCAGATTTTTGCCGAGTTGTTCGGCGGCGGAACGGCAAAGCTCTCCCTCACCGACCCGGCGGATGTGCTTTCGTCCGGTGTGGAGATCACCGTACAGCCGCCGGGCAAAATCATCAAGAACCTCGAGGCGCTTTCGGGCGGCGAGCAGGCCTTCATCGCCATTGCGATCTACTTCGCCATCCTAAAGGTCCGGCCTTCTCCCTTCTGCGTCCTCGACGAGATCGAGGCGGCGCTAGACGACGTAAACGTCGTCAAATACGCGAGCTACCTGCGGATGATGAGCGAAAAGACCCAGTTCATCCTCATCACCCACCGGCGCGGCACGATGGAGGAGGCGGACGTTCTCTATGGCGTCACCATGCAGGAGCAGGGTGTTTCCCGGCTGCTGGAACTGAATGTCAGCGAGGTTGCGGCAAAAATGGCCGAAATGGAGCAGCAGGCCCAGTAAGGAGGATTTCTATGGGATTTTTTGATAAAATCAGAGAGGGTCTGAAAAAGACCAAAGACGCGATGATGAAGCAGGTGGAAACGGTCATTCACTCCTTCACCAGGGTGGACGACGAGTTTCTGGAGGAGCTCGAGGAGATCCTCATCATGTCGGATATGGGGGCGGCGACGGCGGAGGACATCTGCGAGCAGCTCCGCGCCGAGATCAAGCGGACCGGAAAAAACGACACCGGCGAGGTCAAGGCGATGCTCAAGGAG
Organism: uncultured Clostridia bacterium; assembly: GCA_944388305.1. GTDB lineage: Bacteria > Bacillota > Clostridia > Oscillospirales > Ruminococcaceae > Merdivicinus. The sequence continues at coordinate 965 of CALXIG010000103.1, read as the reverse complement.
ATTATCGCCGGGATGCTGCGGGAGGAAAAGCCCTTCCGTCTGGAGACAAAGCCCTCCATCATCTTTGTCATCGGCGTCAACGGCGCGGGCAAGACGACCACCATCGGCAAGATGGCGGCGAACTATAAGGCGCAGGGCAAAAAGGTCCTCGTCGCGGCGGCGGACACCTTCCGCGCGGCGGCCATTGACCAGCTGGAAATCTGGACCCAGCGCAGCGGGGTGGATATCGTCAAGCACAAGGAGGGCGCCGATCCGGCGGCCGTCGTCTACGACTCCATCGAGGCGGCCTTCGCCCGGGGGGTGGATATTCTGCTGATTGACACGGCGGGGCGGCTGCACAACAAGAAAAACCTGATGGCGGAGCTCGGCAAAATGTTCCGCATCGTCAGCCAGAAGGCGGAGGGCTGCGACGTCGAGGTGCTGCTTGTCCTTGACGCGACGACCGGCCAGAACGCGGTCAACCAGGCTGAGCAGTTTATGGAGGCGGCGCACATCACCGGCATCGTCCTCACCAAGCTCGACGGCACCGCCAAGGGCGGCATCGTCGTCTCCATCAAGAACCAGCTCGGGCTGCCGGTGCGGTTTGTCGGGGTCGGGGAGAAGATCGACGACTTGCAGGAATTCGTGCCGGAGGAGTTTGTGGAGGCGCTGTTTGAGTAGGGCCGTCCGCCGGAATCCCGCCGCATGATGCAAAAACCGCGGGCGCGCGGTGCGCGCCTCTGCGAAAGGGTTTTCGGCGCCCGCAGAAATCGAAAACGGGATTCGAGAGGAATGATCCATATGGCCAAAACAAAAGCCTTAAAAATTGCGGGGATTGTTACCGCGGTCCTCGCCGCCGTCTGGGCGGTGGTCGTCTGGCTGCCGCGGCTGGCGCTCTTTTTGAGATTCGGCATCAGGCCGGTCGCTTCCTCTATCGGGATCATCGGCGGCGCGGACGGCCCTACGTCAGTTTTTGTAGCTTATAC
>CALXIG010000102.1 GCA_944388305.1 uncultured Clostridia bacterium | reverse complement strand
TTTCAGCAGGATGTCAGTTCGCATACTGTTCCAAGTCAAAATCAAAGCCGTGCGTCGGATATTACTGTACGCAGCACGGGAAAGACCTTCCTTGTGGATATGGCTGGTATATGGGAAAATTGTTACCCGGATCGCGCCTTTGGTATGTTTAAGAAGGAGTTTTTTGAGCGAGAGTTTCATACCGGAAAGAATGTATATACAGTTTCTCCTCGAGTGAGAGTAGAAATACGCTATACAGATGATTTCCCCACAATTTTTCTCAAATCAAAGTCAGTCATTGAAGCAATTACCAAAGTGTTTGAAAAATACAAACATGGTGAAACAAAGCAATTTTCTCTGCGTCAATTTGAGATAGATCTTGCCGAAATATTACAAGAAAAAGTAGTTTCTCATGACAAGATTGGTATGTTACTTGATATTTTCACGGAAAACGTTGATGAAGGTGCAATATATAGTCAAAGCAGAAACCGCATTCGTGTTTTGCGGAGCAGGAAAATTTCAGGGACGGATGAAACCGGGTATTTTGTAAGCAGCCCTTCGTATGCACGCCTTCCCAATTTCTTTGTTCATCAAATTGAGCAGTGTAAAGTAAATTCAGCTGATAATTCCTTCTTCCGCTTTTATCCCCTAACTCAAAATAAGCAAATTGAAATTATGCCTCTACTTCGATTTTTAGAACTACTTGGACTGGCGACATATGAAATTAGAGGTGGCGAGAAAGCAGAAGTATTTATTCGAATTAACGATCCAGCAAAAATCGAATATTTAGCAAGTAGTGGGAAATATACTAATACTGTATTACAAAATATTCGAGAACGCCATCGGAATAATGAACGATTGTTGTCGGCTTTCTTTGTTGCTGATATGAGCGATGAAGAACGTTGGGAGCTAATCGAGCAGTATTTTTTGGGTAATGAAGATCATGTACGACATGTTCTAAACATCGAAAATTAGGACGCCCCCCTTGACAACAAGGGCGCACTTTTATACAGGGGCAAGCCCTGTATAGAATGCGCTCTACGACGCTGACAGCCCGGACAGCGAATGTCCGGGCTGTCTTGCGTCACTTCACTCCGAACAAGCGCCAGACCGGACTTGATCAGCTGTTTATCCGCATCTATGAGGACAATGTGGCCGGGAAGCTCTTCGATGAACGTTTTTCCTTGATGAACCAGTCTTACATGGACGGGCAGACGCAGCTCAAAGCGGAAATCCAGACCTTACAGCAAGATATTGAAGTACAGGAACGACAGATTGAAAACTTGGAGCAGTTCATCCAGCGGGTACACAAGTACGAGGATTTGCAGAAGCTGACACCTTAAGCTCTGCGGGAGCTTGTGAAGGCGATCTATATTGGAGCGCCGGACAAGCGCAGCGGCAAACGGCGGCAGGATATCCGTATTTCTTATGACCTTGTGGGCTTTATTCCCGTGGACGAGCTGATGAAGCAGGAAACGGCATGACCGAAGCCATGCCGTTCCTGCAAAAGGTAATATTACTTTCTTATGACCCCCGGACATCTGACCGGGGGATTTCTCTTCCGAAGCGGAAGTTATTTCATCGAATTCTCGTAGGACTCGATCATCTTCTTGACCATCTGGCCGCCGACAGAACCGGCCTGCTTGGAGGTCAGATCGCCGTTGTAGCCCTGCTTGAGGCTGACGCCGACTTCATTGGCAGCTTCCATCTTAAAGCGCTCCATCGCTTCCTTGGCCTGGGGAACCATCACTTTGTTCTTACTGGACATGATATAAACACTCCTGTTCTGATTTTTTGGTTTTGCGTTTGCGTTTCTATTGTTTGCCGGAGCGGCCGGAATATGACTGGCAATTTTTGCTGTTCATTCGGAAGCGCCTGTCAGAAAGAGCCTCGCCGCGGCCGCGGCCAGCAGCGGATAGGCGCCGCAACCGTCCGGACAGCGGATGGGCAGATCCAGCGGTTCCACAATTCCGCGCGCCCCTTCGAGGCTGCGGAGCAGCGAAACCACCGCCCTGCCCTCCCGGCGGCTGGAAAAGGTGACGGTGTCTTTTGAGCTGAGCCCACAGGTGATGACCTCTCCGGCAAGCCCGGCGAGCCGCTCGAGCTGTCCGCGTTCCGCCGAGCTGACGATGACCGTCATCCCAGCGGGAAACGCCGCGCAGGCAGAGAGCCGGATGTGCTCCGGCAGAACCGCCAGCTTCCCCCGCGCGCACCGCGGATCAGAAAACTCCACGAGACTGGTTCCGGCGGGGAGCAGCTGGGCGAGCGCCCGCCGCACCTCCGCTTCCGAACCGCCCTTCATCAGCGATACCTGATCCAAGCCACCACCTGTTTCCAAATGAATTACCGTTCCGGCCTTTCTAGTTTGCCCGAAAATGCAAAAAAATCAGAGGAAATCTCTGTCATTTTGAACAGGGATTTCCTCTGACTGCTTTTTGCTTGACGCGGCAACTTCTTTTTTCTTAAGACAAGCACCCGGATTCCGCATAAAACGGTTTCCTTCCCGCTCGGGTGCATTATTCATGCAAACCCTCCCCGCGCTCGTCCGACACCCCCAGCAGGTAGTCAGTGGAAACGCCGTAAAACTTTGCCAGCGCGACGATACTTGAGGCGGTCGGCTCCCGGTCGCCGTACTCAAACCGCTGGTAAGTGCGCAGAGAGACGCCGATGGCATTGGCGATTTCCTGCTGCAGGGCACCTTTCTCCTTCTTCAACTGCAACAATCTTTCCTTTAAAATCAACATTTTCTGATTCTCCTATTGACATGACCATTCTAACATGTTAAAATGGTCATGTAAAGAAAATTCTCTACTCCCACATTGAGGTGATCCCATGAAAACCGCCGCCGAGATCCTGTTTGAATCCCGTTACGGCAGCGCCGTCCGGCCGGATGCGAACGACCCTGTCCTCACCAACTACTACGCCCTCCTGAAACGGGAGCTGACAAAGCGCCAGCGGGGGTTCGTCCTGTCCATCATCGACCGGATGGGGCTCTTTATCGAGCAGGAGAGCCGCCGGTACTTCGCAGAAGGGCTGCGGCTGGGGCTGTCCCTCTCCCGGCTGGAAAGCACATGGGATGAGGGGCGCTAGTCGAGCTTTTTGCCCTTGACCCGCTCCCAGTAGGCTTTGGCGGCCTGCTCGGTCTTGTTTTCGCCGAAATGGTAGTAGACGCGGCTCCGGAGGGCGTCGGGCAGGTACTGCTGGTCGACCCAGCGGCCCGGAAAATCGTGCGGGTACTGGTAGAACTGCCCCTTGACCTCGGCGTCCTCGCCGTCGAAGTGCTTGTTCTGGAGGGTGCGCGGGATGGGACCGGATTTTCCCTTTTTGAGGTCGGCCATCGCCTCGTTGATGGCGTTGTAGGCGGTGTTGGATTTGGGCGCGGTGGCCACCAGTACCACCGCATCGGCCAGGGGGATGCGCGCCTCGGGCAGTCCGACCTGCAGCGCCGCGTCGACCGCCGCCTTGACGATGGGGATAATCATCGGGTAGGCGAGCCCCACGTCCTCGCAGGCGCAGACCATCAGCCGCCGGCAGGCCGAGGGGAGGTCCCCCGCCTCGAGCAGCCGGGCGAGGTAGTGGATGGCGGCATCCGGGTCGGAGCCGCGCATCGACTTCTGATAGGCGGAGACGATGTCGTAATGCTCGTCCCCCTCCCGGTCATAGCGCATGGCGCTGCGCTGGGAGAGCTCCCGCGCCAGCGCGAGGGGAACGAATTTTCCATCCTCCTCACTGCGGGCTGAAAGGGTGAGCAGCTCGACGGTGTTGAGCGCCTTGCGGACGTCCCCGCCGCAGCTTCTGGCGATATGGGCGGCGACGCCGTCCTCGAGGCGGATGGGGGCGCCGGTCTCCTTCTCCATCGCGGCAAATCCGCGCGCCACCGCCTTTTCGATCTCCTCCGGCTCAACGGACTTGAACTCAAAGACGGTCGAGCGGCTGAGCACCGCATTGTAAATATAGAAGTACGGATTTTCGGTCGTCGAGGCGATGAGGGTGATGCGGCCGTCCTCGATGTATTCGAGCAGCGACTGCTGCTGCTTCTTGTTGAGGTACTGAATCTCGTCGAGGTAGAGCAGGATGCCGTTGTAGCCCATGATGGAATCCAGCTCGTCGACGATCGCCTTGATGTCGGAAATGGAGGCGCTGGTGCCGTTTAATTTGTGCAGCCGCTTCCTGGTCTGGGCGGCGATGATCCGGGCTACCGTCGTCTTGCCCACGCCGGAGGGGCCGTAAAAAATCATGTTGGGGATCTGTCCGCTCTCGATGATGCGGCGGAGGCTCTTCCCCTCCCCGAGCAGGTGCTTCTGCCCGACGACCTCCGAAAGCTCCGCCGGGCGGAGCCGGTCGGCAAGCGGTGAAACCATGCGCCTTCCTCCTTTGCAAGATTATTTTCTGACGGCGCGGGTGGCGTAGAAGCAGGGGACGCCGTGCTCGTGCAGGAAGCCGCGGCCGTTGGTGTCCTCATAGATGCCGGTGAGCTGAAAGCCCGCGGCGAGCTGTCCGCCGATCTGCTCCTCGATGCTGTGGGAAAACTGCACGCCGCTGTTCTCACGCAGGCCCTCCGCATAGAGGGCGGGGTCCTTGAGCGGGTTGTAGGGCAGGCGGTAGACGATCTTCGTCTCATCCTCGCCAAAGAGAAAATTAAACCCGTTGTCCAGCCCGGCCAGCAGGATGCCGCCTGGCTTTAAAATGCGGTGACACTCCCGCCAGATGGGGAGGACCTCCTCGACGTAACAGTTTGACACCGGGTGGAAAATCAGATCGAAGCGCCCATCCGCGAAGGGGAGCGGTTTTGTCATGTCCGCCCGTATCAGCTCAATCGCATAGCCCTCCCGCTCCGCGACCATCCGCTCGCTCTCGAGCTGGGCTCCGGAGTAGTCGAGAACGGTGCATTCCGCCCCCAGCGCGGCAAAAATGGGCATCTGCTGCCCACCGCCTGAGGCAAGGCCGAGGACCTTCGCCCCCTTCAGATCACAGAACCAGTCCTTCGGGACGGGCTTTGTCGAGGTGAGCAGGACCGACCAGTCGCCGCGCAGTGCCTTTTCGTAAATTTCGTGGGAGATGGGCACCCCCCACTCCCAACCTTCGGCGACCCAGCGGTCGATGGTTTCGGCGTTCATCTGGGTGTATTCCCGGTTCATCTTGCAGATTCCTCCTGAAAGCTTTTGAGGTTATGATACCATGGCCGCAAATCCGCAGGGATTTTTAGGCGGGTGTGCCCGCCGCAGTTTTGCGCCAGCAAAACCGGGCATGATACAATGTTCACAAAGGGAATCCGGCAGGATTCCGAAGGGAAACTGCGTTTCCCTGAGCTTCCGTCAGGAAGCGTTTGAGGTTATTATACCACACCTCCGCGAAAACCGCAAGAGGCGGCCCCGTCCGCTCTTGCATCCCGCGCAAAACCATGCTACAATAAAGGTAATACCGGCGAAAGCCTGAAGGAGGTCGTTTTATGAACGCAGTACTGGAAAACATCTACACCCGCCGCAGCGTCCGCTCCTACAAGCCTGACCCCGTCCCCGCGGAGCTGCTCGAGGAGGTCGTCAAAGCGGGACTCTACGCGCCCAGCGCCAGAAACCAGCAATCCTGGCACCTGACGGTCCTGACTGGCGGCGCGGTTGAACGCTTCCACAAATTTACCGCCGAAAAGGTGGGACGGGACGCCTATTACGGCGCGCCGGCCATCATTCTCGTCTTTGCGGACAAACAGGCCGCCTGGCCCAGCCGGGACGGCTCTCTTGCGCTGGGCAACATGATGCTCGCCGCCCACTCTCTCGGCCTCGGCACCTGCTGGATCAACATTGTCAACGATGTCTTCGGCGGCGAAGACGCCAGCGCGCTCGCCGCGGAGTGGGGCATCCCGGCCGGTTACGGCCCGATCGGCTCCATCGAAGTCGGCTACGCCGCTGAGCCGCCCCGCGCGGCCGCGCCCCGGCGGGAAGGAACCGTCAACTGGATCCGTGCGTGAGTCCGGTATCCCGGAGGCATTTTACGAGCCGCGCAGCGAGGAAATGACGATCCAGCATTCCCGGAACATCGACTTCCCCGCTCATTTTCACGAATGCCTCGAGCTGTTCTACGCCCGCACCGGCGGCGTGCGGGTCACGGCGGGAGAACGGAGCGCCGCAATGGAGGCGGGGGACCTCGCCCTCATCTTTTCCAACGTCATCCACTCCTACACCGCGTGCGCGCCGGATGCGGGGGAGAGCGACGCGCTCCTCCTCATCGTGCCTCTCTCCCTCACCGGCGAGTACCGGCTCACTCTCTCCGAAACGGCGCCGGAGACCCCCTTTCTCCGGGCCGGAGAACTGCACCCGGACGTCGCCTACGCCTTCGCCTCCATCGCGCGGGAGGAGGAGCGCAATCCGCAGGCGGAGCGGGCGCTGGTGCAGCTCATCCTGAGCCGCACCCTGCCCCGGCTTCACCTCAAAAAGGGGACGGCGGGTTC
>CALXIG010000101.1 GCA_944388305.1 uncultured Clostridia bacterium | reverse complement strand
TCTGCTACAACGAGACCCGCGGGATGCTCGGCTACACCGGCCGTTACCGCGGCGTCCCCGTCTCGGTCCAGGGGAGCGGCATGGGCTGCCCCTCGATGGGCATCTATTCCTACGAGCTGTTCGCCTTTTACGGGGTGGATACCATCCTCCGCATCGGATCTGCCGGCGCGCTGGCCGACGGACTGGACATCGGCGACCTGGTCATCGCCCAGGCCGCCTGCACCGACTCGGCCTACTTAAACCAGTACGGCCTGCCCGGCGCTTTCGCGCCCATCGGCGATTTTTCCCTTGCCGTCCGCGCGGCGGAGATCGCCGGGAAGAAGGGGCTCCGATGGAAAGCGGGCAATGTCCTCTCGAGCGACTGCTTCTACACCGACGGGACCGGCGGCCTCTCCAAATGGCGGGAGATGGGGGTGCTCGCGGTCGAGATGGAGTGCGCCGCTCTCTACGCCAACGCCGCCCGGCTGGGCAAACGGGCGCTGGGGCTGCTGACCATCTCCGACTGCCCGTTTAAAGGGACGGCCTCGAGCGCCGAATACCGGCAAAACGGTCTGACAGCCATGATCGAAACCGCGCTGGAGGTTGCCGTATGCTGCCGGTAGCGGCTCTGGCGCAGGCCGCGCTGGAGGCCCGCCGGAACGCCTACTGCCCCTACTCCCATTTTGCGGTCGGAGCTGCCCTGCTGAGCGCGGAGGGGGAGATTTTCACCGGCTGCAACGTGGAAAACGCGACCCAGGGACCCGGCTGCTGCGCCGAGCGCACCGCCCTCTGCAAGGCGGTTTCGGAGGGCGTGCGGAGATTCACCGCCATCGCGGTGGCAGGCGGCCCGGAGGGAGAGCCTCCGGTAGATTTCTGTCCGCCCTGCGGCGTCTGCCGGCAGGCGCTGGCCGAATTCTGCGGCGGGGAGCTGCCGGTCATTCTGGTGAAGGATGCGCAGCAGGTGCGGACCGTCACGCTGGGGGAATTGCTGCCGCTGGCGTTTCAAAGGGCGGCAGACTGCGCAAAAAAGGAGGAATGACTGTGCGGATGGAAGAAATCATTCGAAAAAAACGGGACGGAGGCGTCCTTTCTCCGGAGGAAATCGACTTTGTCGTGCGCGGGACGGCGGACGGCAGCGCGCCGGATTACCAGCTCTCCGCCCTGTTGATGGCCATCTGGTTTCAGGGCATGAAGCCGGAAGAAACTGCCCGCCTCACCCTGGCGATGGCGGATTCCGGGCCGCGCGCCGACCTTTCCTCCCTGCCGGGGATCAAAATCGACAAACACTCGACCGGCGGCGTCGGGGATAAGACGACCCTGGTGGCCGTCCCGATTGCGGCAGCCTGCGGGGTGCTCTGTCCAAAGATGTCGGGCCGGGGCCTAGGGCACACCGGCGGCACCGCCGACAAGCTAGAGGCCATTCCCGGCTTCCGCACCAGCCTCACCGAGGCGGAATTTCTGGACACCGTGCGCAAAACCGGCATGAGCCTCATGACCCAGACCGGCGAGGCTGTCCCGGCGGACAAGCGGCTCTACGCCCTGCGGGACGTCACTGCGACGGTGGATTCCCTCCCCCTCATCGCCGCTTCGGTGATGAGCAAAAAAATCGCCTCCGGCTGCGGCGGAGTGGTTCTCGACGTCAAGGCCGGAAGCGGGGCGTTTATGAAAACTTTTGCGGACGCGGAGGCCCTTGCCCGCGAAATGACCGCCATCGGCAGGGCTGCCGGGCTGCGGGTTTCGGCCCTCATCACCAACATGGACCGGCCGCTCGGGAAGGCTGTCGGCAACGCCATTGAGGTGGAAGAGGCGATGGAGGCACTGCGCGGCGGCGGGCCTGCCGACCTGCGGGAGCTGTCGCTCGCTCTTGCGGCCGAAATGGTGCGGCTGGCGAAAGGCGGAACGGCGGAGGAATGCCTTGCCCGCGCCGGCCGCGCCCTCGATTCCGGGGCGGCGTTCGAGACGTTTGGCAGGATGGTGGAATGCCAGGGCGGCGACCGGCGGGCGCTGGAGCGGCCCTTCCCCCTCTCCACCTGCCGGCTGGAGCTGAAGGCGCCCCGGGACGGCTTTCTCACCCGGATGGAGACAGGGGAAATCGGAACGGCGGCGGTCCTTCTCGGAGCAGGCCGGAGCCGCAAGGACGACCCCCTCGACCTCGGCGCGGGCATCCGCATTCTCGCCAGACCGGGCGACCGGGTGAAAGAGGGCCAGCCGCTGGCGGAATTGTTCGCCGCGCAGGAGGAGCTGCTCGAACCGGCGGCGGCGCGTTACCTTGCGGCCCTCTCCTTCGGGGAAGCCGCGCCGGAGCCGCAGCCGCTTATCTGGGCGCGCACCGGCGGAGACTGACCGCGCAAAACTCTTCTTTCTCACAGGAAAATCCCCGCGCTTTTAAAAAACGCGGGGATTTTTTCCGGAAAACTCAGTGGAATTCGGGGATCCAGCCCTTGTGCGCCTCAATGAGGTCATCGCAGAGCGCCTTGATGTCGTCGATGGACAGTTCGGAGGAGGTGTGGGGGTCCATCATGGCCGCCATGTAAATGTATTCCTTTTTGAGGGTCACAGCCGCCTCAATGGTAAGCAGCTGGACGTTGATGTTGGTGCGGTTGATGGCCGCGCACTGCTCGGGCAGGTCGCCGACGTAGCAGGGATTCAAACCGTTGCGGTCGACCATGACCGGCACCTCGACGCAGGCGTTCTGCGGCAGGTTGGTAATGAGGCCGGTATTGAGGACATTGCCGTGAATGCGGTAGGGCTGATCGTGCATCACCGCATTGATGATGTAGGAGGCGAATTCGTGGGTCTTCTTGTGCTCGATGTGGGAGTCCTTGAGCAGGCTGTCCCGCATTTCGTTCCAGCCGTTGATCTGGTTGATGCAGCGGCGGGGGTACTCGTCAAGCGGGATCTTGTACTCGTCGATGAGCTCGGGGTATTTGGACTTGATGAACCAGGGGGTGTACTCGGAGGAATGCTCGCTCGACTCGGTGACATAGTAGCCGAATTCCTTCATGAGCTTCAGACGGACCAGGTCCCTGCCCTCGGTGTTGTACTCGGGGGAGCTGGCGCGGCGCTTGATCTCGGGATAGAGATCGTTGCCCGCGAGGTCCTCGATCTTCAAAAGCCACGCCTGGTGGTTGATGCCGGCGATCTCCCAGCGGCAGTTGTCGACATACTCGTCCATACCCAGCGTCTGGAGCAGCCCCTTCGCGCAGCCCTGCACCGAGTGGCAGAGGCCGACGGTCCGGATGTTGGTGTAGCGCTGCATGTAGCCGGAAAGCATGGCCATGGGGTTGGTGTAGTTGAGGAAGAGGGCTTTGGGGCACCAGCGCTCCATGTCGTCGGCGTAGGCTTTCATGACCGGGATGGTGCGCAGGGTGCGGAAAATGCCGCCGATGCCCAAAGTGTCGGCGATCGTCTGGCGCAGGCCGTACTTTTTCGGGATCTCGAAGTCGGTGATGGTGCAGGGATCATAGCCGCCGACCTGGATGGCGTTAACCACAAAATCCGCGCCGCGGAAGGCGGTTTCGCGGTCGAGGGTCTGGGTAATGCGCGCTTTGCCGTTGGCGGTTTTGTTGATGTTGGAGAGAATCTGGTAGGACTCATCCAGCCGCTTGGGGTCAATGTCAAAGAGGCAGACGTCGAAATCGCCCAGCTCGGGGGTCAGGATGCAGTCGCCGATGACGTTGCGGGCAAAAACGGTGCTGCCCGCGCCGATAAAGGTAATTTTCACAAAAAACGCTCCCTTCCGCAGAATTTCATATTAAAATCGGATGGTTTCATTATAGCGGAATCTCTGCCCGATTTCCAGTGAAAAATGTTGCGGAAATTTGGTATCATGTTGCAAAATTCCCCAAAAAATGCTATACTGAAAGCAGAACGGTGAAAGGAGGCGGGCAGATGACGGAAATGGAAGTCCATAACACCGCTCCCGCCCGGATCGAGGGGGTTTACCTGCATCACTGCGGGTTTGAGCACTGCGCGCCGGGGCACAGTTTCGGTCCCGCTGTCCGCGACCACACCCTCATCCACACGGTGCTCAGTGGAAAAGGCCGCTTTTACACCGGCGGCCGCTGCTATCCGGTGGAGGCGGGGCAGGGGTTTCTCATCGAGCCGGGGATCGTCACCACCTACACAGCCGATACGGAAGAGCCCTGGTACTACTGCTGGGTGGGATTCAGCGGCAGCGATGTCCCCGCCATCCTCCGGCAGTGCGGACTGGGCGCGGACCGCCCGGTCTTCTCCTTTTCCTCCGCCGAAGAGATGAAGCGCTGCGTCGGCCGCCTGCAACAGAGCGTCGGTCCGGACGCCAACCCGTTTTCAACCACAGCCCGGCTCTTTGACTTTTTCGCCCTGCTGGGCGGCACGCCCGCGCCGGCTGCGCGGACCCGCGGCATTCTCGAAGCGGCAATCGACTACATGGCGAAGCACTACTCCTATCACGTCACCGTCGAGGACATCGCGCGCCAGCTCGGCGTGGACCGCAGCCATCTGTTCCGCATCTTCAAAAAAGGGGTGGGCTGTTCCCCGCAGGCTTACCTGCTCGACTACAAACTCGGCCGGGCGGCTCAGCTGCTCACCCGGACCAACTTGACTGTCACCGAAATCATGTACTCCTGCGGCTTCTCCGATCTGCCGAACTTTTCCAAGCAGTTCAAGAAAAAATTCGGCGCGCCGCCGGCTCAGTTCCGCAGGAAATAAAAAACGCGGCGCTACAGGTCGTCCGCGTCCTGCTGCGGAAGGTCCCCCGGATCTTCCGGGATACCGGTCCAGCTGCCCAGCGGGTCCGTGTCGCTCGGATGCGGGTGCGACAGGGAACTGACCAGCGAGTTGGGGCGGAATTTTCCGACAACTTTCGGCTTGTGTTTCATCAGACGTGCTCCTTTCTGTGAGGGGATACCCACAGTTTTCCCGGGAAAGGAGCCGGATATACCCGGTTTGACCGGACAAAGGAGGAATTTTCATGCTGATTACCACCACACCCGCCCTGGAAGGGCACACCATCCGCGAATATCTTGGCGTTGTTTTTGGGGAAAATGTCTCCGGCATCAATTTCGTCAAGGATTTTGCCGCCGGGCTGTCGAACTTTTTCGGCGGACGCTCCCACACCTACGAGGAAGAACTGATTTCCGCCAGAGAATCCGCCCTGCAGGAAATGACGGCGCGCGCGGAACAGATGGGTGCGAACGCCGTCGTCGGGGTGGACGTCGGTTACGAAATGCTCGGCTCGGACAACGGGATGATGATGGTCACCGTCTCCGGCACCGCCGTCGT
>CALXIG010000100.1 GCA_944388305.1 uncultured Clostridia bacterium | reverse complement strand
CTGGAACTCGATGATCTGCATGACGTCGCCGTCCATGTCAAAGGTGAGTCCATTTCTGAAATCGCCTGCTGAAATCATGATAGGTACCTCCATTTTCATTCCGTCGAATTTTTCGAAAAAACGCCGGCATGCCGGAGCGTCGTTTCTTCCATTACTCTATTTTACCGTATTTGGGGCCACATTTCAAGATGTATTTGTAAATTTTCCGATTTCCTTCGTTTTCCGGTGCGGGAAGCTGCGGTTTTCAGCGATTTTACATGATTTTCGCCAGCCCCTGCAGGGCGAGCAGATAGCTGTACTTTCCGAAGCCGCAGACGACCCCCGCGCAGACCGGCGCGATGACCGACCGGTGGCGGAATTCCTCCCGGCTGTGGACGTTGGAGAAGTGCACCTCGATGCAGGGAACGCGCACGCTCGCGATGGCGTCCCGGATGGCGATGGAGTAGTGGGTGTAGGCGCCCATGTTGGCGGCGATGCCGTCGACATCATGGCGCATCTGCTGAATCTTGTCGATGATGGCGCCTTCGCTGTTGGACTGGAAAATTTCCACCAGCTCCAGGCCCAGCTCCTCCGCCCAGCCGCGGATCTCCCGGTTGATGGAGTCAAAGCTGTCCTTGCCGTAGACGCCGGTTTCCCGTTCGCCGGTGAGGTTGATGTTCGGCCCGTGGATGACGAGCACCCGTTTTTTCATGGAAATTCCTTCCTTTCAGTCAGTTGTTCGGTTGGCGGCCCAGGCGTCCATCATCTGCCGGGCGTCCTCGGCCTGGGTGCCGGCCGATTCACAGATAAAGCGCGGCGCCAGCCCCCGTTTCGCGACCAGTTCCATCAGCGGCTCGAAATCGGGGCCGAAAACAGTGTCCGCAAAGGTGAGGTGCAGCTTCTCCCCGCCCTTTTCGGTGTATTCGATCTTGGAAAAATGCGCGTGAAAGCGGGAGGCCCGTTCGCGCCCCAGGCGGTTTTCCATCTCATCCAGGATGCGGGCATAGTCCTCCCGTCCCCGGATGCCGCCGAAGGTGCGGGCATTTAAGTGCCCGAAGTCGATGCAGGGGAGGAGGCGTTCATCCGCCTCGCAGAGACGCAGCACTTCGCCGAAGTCCCCGAGCTGGTTCAATTTTCCCATTGTCTCGGGGCAGAGGGTGATGTCCCCCAATCCCAGCTCGTCCAGCGTCCGGAGTGCGCCTGCGAGGGTGTCTTGCGCGAGGGAAAGAGCCTCCTCCCGCGGAATTTTTCCGCAGGAACCGGAGTGGACGACGATTCGGTCGGCCCCCATCAGGCGGGCCGCTTTGGCGCTGTCGGCGATGTAGGTGATGGAATTTCGCCGTTTTTCCTCCTCCACCGAGGAGAGGGAGATGTAGTAGGGCGCGTGGACGCTCAGCGCGATTCCGGCCTGCGCGGCCTTTTCGCCGAAGCGGCGCAGTGCCTCCCCGGTATAGCGCACCCCGCGGCCGAACTGGTACTCAAAAGCGTTCAGTCCGAATTTTTGCAGGTATTCCGGCAGCTGCTCTGTCTTTTTATAGCCCATCGACGCGAAGCTGTCCGGGCGGCCCGCCGGGCCAAAGCGTGGATTCACGCGGATTCTCCTTTCTTTTTGCGGCAGAGTCGAATCAGCGGGCGCTCCAGCCGCCGCCTGAGGCGGAAGGACCACTTCCGCTCCGGCTCATACGGCTCGACCAGGACGGTCTGCACCCCTTTCACATTGCCGCCGATGATGTCGGTGAAAATCTGATCGCCGATGAGGCAGACCTCTCCGGGGGAAAGGCCGTACCGGCGGCAGGCGCGGCTCAGCCCGAAGGTGAGGGGCTTGCAGGCCATCGAGATAAAGCCGAGTCCCAGCTCCTCTGCGAACGGTTTGACCCGAGCCCGGCAGTTGTTGGAAAGAATGGTGAGGAGAAAACCCTCGCTGCGCATTTTGGCGACCCATTCCCGCACGCCGGCGGCGGGGACGGGATTGCCGTGGGTGGTGAGGGTGTTGTCCACGTCGAGGACGATGGCCCGGACGCCCCGCTCCCGAAAAAATTCCGGGGTCAGGTCGGTCACATGGCGGGCCAGCTCCTGCGGCAGCAGCAGCGGCATGGCGCGCCTCCTTGTCAAAAATAAAACGGGCGATAACCTGTACCGCCCGTCTTTCGCCTTATTTGTATTTCCGTTTCCGAGCAGCCTCAGATTTCTTTTTGCGCTTTACAGAAGGCTTCTCGTAGTGCTCTCTCTTGCGAACTTCGGCGAGCACGCCGGACTTCGCGCAAGATCTTTTAAATCTTTTAAGAGCGTTGTCAAGAGATTCGTTCTCTTTCACTCTGATTTCTGACATTCCCATTCCCTCCCTTTGCCGAACGGCAGAGGTCTAAAGGCCAGCCCTGCCTGTTATCTGACCTTCCGAAGCCAACCTCTATCCGCATTGCGGGACCTGGGAGGCCACAGAACAAAACCAGCATTTGTAACTACTATTATATAACACGCGCAGGGGGAATGTCAAGGGCTTTTTGGCAGTTTTCCAGAGAATTTTCAAAATGATGTTCTGCGGAGAGTTTTCCTGACACGCGGGCGCGCAGTGCGCACCCGCGATGCACAGATCATATAAAACGACGCGGCAGATTGTCCGGCCCGGTCATGGGCTATTTCGCGACGATGTTGACGAGCTTGCCCTTGACGTACAGCTCTTTGACAATTTTCCTGCCCTCGATCTCGGCGGCGACGCGGGGCTCGGCCTTCGCCATCGCGATGGCCTCCTCCTGGGAGATGTCGGCGGGGACGGTGAGCTTGCCGCGGATCTTGCCGTTGACCTGCGCCACGATCTCCACGGTGGCCTCCCTGCATTTTTCCTCGTCGTATTTCACCCACGCGCAGGAGGTGATGGGGCCGTCAAAGCCCATGTTCTCGAAAATTTCCTCGGTCATGTGGGGGGCGAAGGGGTTGAGCAGGATGAGCAGGTCGCGGTATTCGGCCCGGTTGATGGAGCCCAGATCGGCGATCTGATTTAAGAGGGCCATCATGGCGGCGATGGCGGTGTTGAATTTCATCGCTTCGATATCCGCGGTGACCTTCTTGATGGTCTGGTGGAAGGGGGTGGTCAGGGCGGGGCGGTATTCCTCCCCGTCAACGACCGACGCCTGGAGGTTCCAGATGCGCTCCAGGAAACGCTTGCACCCGCGGATGGAGGCGGTGTTCCAGGGGGCGGCCTTCTCGAAGTCGCCGATGAACATCTCGTAGAGGCGCATGGTGTCCGCGCCGTATTCGTCGATGATCTCGTCGGGGTTGACCACGTTGCCCAGGGACTTGGACATCTTCACCACCGGGTGCTCGGCCATCTCGCCGTATTTTTCCACCAGCGCTTTTTTGGCGGCGTTCATGCTGCCGTACCTGTCAATCAGCTCCTTCTGCACCTCGGGGAGGAAATTCGCAAAGCAGTGGGGGTTGAGGCCCAGAATCATGCCGTGGCTGGTGCGTTTGGCGTAAGGCTCCGGCTGGGGAACTACGCCGATATCGTAGAGGAATTTATGCCAGAAGCGGGAGTAGAGCAGATGCAGGGTGGTGTGCTCCATGCCGCCGTTGTACCAGTCCACCGGGCCCCAGTATTCCATCGCCTCGCGGCTGGCCAGGGCGTCCGGGTTGTGGGGGTCCATATACCGCAGGAAGTACCAGGAGGAGCCGGCCCACTGGGGCATGGTGTCGGTTTCCCGCTTGGCGGGGCCGCCGCAGCAGGGACAGGTGGTGCTGACCCACTCGGTGTGGCGGGCCAGGGGACTCTCGCCGTTTTCACCGGGCTCAAAGTCGGTGATCTCGGGGAGCTTTAAGGGCAGCTCGCTCTCGGGCAGGGGCTGCCAGCCGCATTTCTCGCAGTAGACCATGGGGATGGGCTCGCCCCAGTAACGCTGGCGGCTGAAAACCCAGTCGCGGAGCTTATAGTTGACCTTCTCCCGGCCCTTGCCGTTTTCGGCAAGCCAGGAAACCATCTTTTTCTTGGCTTCCTCCACCGAGAGGCCGGTAATGAAGCCGGAGTTGACCAGGGTGCCGGTGGCCACATCGGTGAAGGCTTCTTTGTCGAGGTTGCTCTCCCCCTCGCCTTTGACCACCTCCACGATGGGCAGGCCGAATTTCCTGGCGAATTCATAGTCGCGGGTGTCGTGGGCGGGGACGGCCATGATGGCGCCGGTGCCATAGCTTGCCAGCACGTAGTCGGAGATGAAGATCGGGATCTCCTGGCCGTTGACGGGGTTGATCCCCATGATGCCGGAGAGCTTGACGCCGGTCTTCTCCTTGTTGAGTTCGGTGCGCTCAAAGTCGCTTTTGCGGGCGGCCTCGGCCTGATAGGCTTTCACCTCGTCCGGGTTCTGGATGATGCCGCTTTCCAGCCACTTTTTGACGAGCTCATGCTCGGGGGAAACGACCATGTAGGTTGCGCCGAAGAGGGTATCGCAGCGGGTGGTGTAGACGGTGAGGGTGTCCCCGGCGGTGGTGCCGAAGATGACCTCCGCGCCGTAGCTGCGGCCGATCCAGTTTTTCTGCTGGGCGACAACCCGGTCGATAAAGTCCAGCCCGTCCAGGCTGTCAATGAGCTTGTCGGCGTATTCGGTGATCTTTAACATCCACTGGCTCTTCACCTTGTGAACGACCTCGCTGCCGCAGCGCTCGCACTTGCCGTTGACGACCTCCTCGTTGGCCAGCACGACCTTGCAGCCGGTGCACCAGTTGACGTTCATCTCCTTTTTGTAAGCCAGCCCATGCTTGTAGAGCTGGAGGAAGATCCACTGGGTCCACTTGTAATATTCCGGGTCGGTGGTGTTCACCTCGCGGTCCCAGTCAAAGGAGAGGCCCAGGGATTTGAGCTGGGATTTGAAGCGGGCGACGTTGCTTTTGGTGACAATCTCCGGATGAATGTGATTTTTCATGGCAAAGTTTTCGGTGGGCAGGCCGAAGGCGTCCCAGCCCATGGGGTAGAGGACGTTGTAGCCTTCGAGGCGGCGCTTGCGGGCGACCACGTCCAGCGCGGTGTAGCTGCGGGGGTGTCCGACGTGCAGTCCGGCGGCGGAGGGGTAGGGGAACTCCACCAGCGCGTAGAATTTGGGCTTATTGCGGTCGATCTCCACATGGAAGGTCTTGTGGTCGTCCCAGTACCGCTGCCATTTGCTCTCGATGGCCTTAAAATCGTAGGGTTTCATCTCGTTCTTCCTTTCTTCTATTCGTCCGCGCAATTAAAAAGGCTTCCGTTTCCTGTTATCCCAAGAAACGAAAGCCCATCTTCCGCGGTACCATTCTCGTTGGCGCAAAAACGCCCGCTTTATCCCATAACGGAGGAAGCCCGTCCGCGCCTACTGGAAAAAGCGTTCAGCGCGGCAGCTCGGGGGCGAGCGCGTCCATGCCCTGCACGCCGCCTCGCAGCATCCGGCGGCTCTCTGAAGTGCGGTGGGGCGGGACTTTTTCCCCGTCACAGCCTTTTCTGTATTCTTTCTTATCATAGCAGATTTGCAGCGGTTTGTCAAGCGCCCTGACCGGCGGGAATTTCCCCGCTTTCCCTGATTTTACAGACGGTTCGGTCACAGCTTTTTTTCGTACAGCCGGAACCATTTGGCGCCCGGAATGTTCAAGCCGAGATCCACCGTTCCGGCATAGCGGTAACCGGCTCCCTCGTACAGCCGGACAGCGGGCTGATTGCCGGCGCGAGCGTCAAGGCGGATCACCGTTCCGCCTTGACGCCGCACCTCTTCCTCGCAGCGGCGCAGCAGCTCTCCGGAGACGGCTCCGCCCCGGCAGTCCGGGTGCACCGCGAAGGTGTGCAGGACAAAGATTTCCCCGTCCAGCGTCCAATTTCCGCCCCGGTAGGCCGCGGCCTGCTCGCGGTTGAGGATTGCGGCACCCGCGGCGGCTTTGCCGTCGGTGAGAAGGTAGAGCTCTCCCCGCGCGATGGCCTCCCCGGCCGTTTCGCGGGACGGGTAGATGCCGGTGCGCCAGCCGGGACAGGGGTTGTCCGGCGTCCGCGCCAGCCGCTCGGTGACGGCGAAATAGAGCGCTGCTGCCGCATCAAGATCGGCCGCCTCCGCCCGGCGGAAAGTACAGGCGGCGGGGTCGGGCGCCCCGGCGGGGAGGCGGAGGCGGGAAACCTGAGCGAGCAGCGTCTCCCGGCGGTTTTCACACCGTCCCGTCACGACCTGGTAGAGCAGCTCGTCCAGAATTTGCCCGACCCTGCGTCCCCGGTATCCTGCCGCGAGCAGGTCTCCGCCCTTTACCGCGAGGCCGGCAAGGCACAGGCAGGCGCCTTCTTCCAGCAGCCTTTCGGCCTTTTCCCGCAGGGCAGCATAGAGCGGCGCGCGGTCGGAGTAAGCGCGGTTTTTGGCGGCGTTGTCCGCTTCCTTGACCGCGAGCAGGTCGAAAAAGAGCTCTTTTCCCAGCTGGGAAAGCCAGAACTGCACCGTTTCCGGCCGGATGGAGGCGTCGTGATAGCGGATGAGGGTCAGGATGCGGCGGGTTTCGGCGGTGGGGCGCTTCAGCCGGCGGAGCACCTCTGCGGCCAGCCGCGCGCTCTCGGCGGGGTGGCCCTTGAAATGCCCGACGCCGTCCGGACCCGAAAAAAAGCAGCCCGGCTTGCCGGTGTCGTGCAGCAGCATCGCCAGCCGCAGCGTGGGGTCAGGCGGCGCCGCGGCGACGGCGTGGGCGGTGTGCACGTAGACGTCGTAGAGATGGTAGGGTGTACGCTGCGCAAAGCCGGCGCAGGGCGCAAGCTCCGGAATCAGCTGTGTGAAGAGTCCGGCATGTTCGAGAAGGACGGAAAGGACATTCTTCCCGCAGAGGAGCTTTTGCAGCTCGGCGGAGATGCGCTCGGCCGAGACGCGGAATATGCCACTCCAGCACCGGCGGATGGCGGCGGCGGTCTCCGGGTGGATGACAAAGCCCAGCACCGACGCAAAGCGCAGCGCCCGCAGCATCCGCAGCGCGTCCTCCGAAAAGCGCCGGACCGGGTCGCCAACGCAGCGAATGACCCGGTTTTGCAGGTCCTCCTGCCCGCCGAAGAGGTCGGTCAGCGGCTCCCCGGGGGCGGCGGCGATCGCGTTGATGGTGAAATCGCGGCGGGAGAGGTCCTCCCGGAGCGCTGGGGTAAAGCGGACGGCGTCGGGGTGACGGCCGTCCGAATAGCCCGCCTCTACCCGGAAGGCGGTAATTTCCAGCGGCATCCCCTCCACAGCGACGGTGAGGGTGCCGTGCCGTTCGCCTGTGGCGATGACGGGCATCCCGGCGAAGACCCGCCGCATTTCATCGGGGCGGGCCGACGTCGTGATGTCCCAGTCGCCGGGGCGCTGCCCAAGCAGGCTGTCCCGCACACAGCCGCCCACCGCATAGGCGGAAAATCCCGCTTCGCGCAGCAGGCGGATGGCCTCCCGGACGGCGGGGGGAAAGAAGATGGTGGGCATACCGGCCGCTCCTTTCATTTGAGTTTCAGGCGGTGATGTTTGCGGTCGACGCCCGGACCGCGGCGATCAGGTCGGCGGGGCGCAGCTCCACCTGAGCGCCGATTTTTCCCGCGCTGACCATGATGGTCTCCTGAGCGAGGGCGGATTCATCCAGAACGGTCGGGTAGAGTTTTTTCATGCCGACCGGCGAGCAGCCGCCGCGAATGTAGCCGGTGACCGCGTTGATCTCCCGGACGTGGAGCATCTCCACCGACTTCTGTCCGGCCGCCCGGGCCGCGGCCTTCAGGTCAAGCTCCGCCGCCGCGGGGATGACAAAGACAAAAAAGCCGCCGGGGCCGCGGGTGACAAGGGTTTTGAAGACCTGTTCCGGCCGCTGGCCGAGCTTCTGCGCGACCGAAACCGCGTCGATCGCCCCGTCTTCGTGGGCGTAATAGTGGGGGGTGTAGGGGATTTTTTTCTGTTCGAGGATGCGCATGACGTTCGTCTTTTCGATTTTTGACGCGGACATGGAAATCACCTTGCTTGCACAATTCTGAAAGGGGGCGCCGCGTTC
The DNA here is from genome assembly GCA_944388305.1 of uncultured Clostridia bacterium. GTDB lineage: Bacteria > Bacillota > Clostridia > Oscillospirales > Ruminococcaceae > Merdivicinus. The sequence continues at coordinate 9,371 of CALXIG010000100.1, read as the reverse complement.
GCCGGCCCGCGCGGAGCCGGAAGGCAAACAGACCGAAGGCGGCGCCCGGCCGGAAAAGAAGCCCGCTCGGGTTTCTTTTCCTCACTTATTATAGCACATTCCCGAAATTTTGCAAAGCGGCAGACAAGATGGACAAATCTCTGAAATTTTGGAAAAATGCTTGCGACAGTTTGTGATTTATGATACACTTATTACATATATGGCGGTATTTTGGCGCAGTATTTGGAAAGGTAAACGGCGCAGCCGCCGTATCAGAAAGATTCCTGCAGAAAGGAATGATTCTATGGAAAAAGACGGACAGGAAAGGATCGTCGTTCGCACTCTTGGCGAATTTTCCATCAGCTGCGGCCGGTATCGGATTTCCGATGCTGACAGCCGCACGAAGAAAGTCTGGCTTCTGCTCGAGTACCTTGTGTCAAACCGGCTCAAGGATCTTTCTCTTGAGCAGATCGCCGAAGCAGTCTGGAATGACGGAGAGGAGAGTGACAATCCCGCAAATGCCCTAAAAAATCTGGTTTACCGCGCGCGCAGCGTCCTGCGGGAGCTGTGCCCGGAAGGAGATGTGGATTTCATCATTTTTTCCCGAAACACCTACCTGTGGAATCGGGAAATCCCCTGTGTGGTGGATGTGGAGGACTTTGAACAGTGCTGTCTCGCGGGGGAAAACGTAGCCCTCCCCGAGACGGAACGGATCGACGCCTACCTGAAGGCCATCGCGCTGTATCAGGGCGAGTTCCTGCCCAAATCCTCCTATGCCGACTGGGTCATCACCAAATCCGCCTACTACGCCACCCTCTACAACAACGCGGTGGATCAGGTGGTGGCAATGCTGGACCGCCACAAGCGGTATGAGGACATTGTCGAGGTCTGCGAGGCGGCAGTTTTGCGCCATCCCTACAACGAGGCGATCCACTACGCCATGATGCGGGCGCTGGTTGCCAGCGGGCAGCGCCGCAAGGCCATTGCGCATTATGAGTACCTCAGCGATTTTTTTTACAAAAAGCTGGGCGTCACCCTTTCGGAATCGGTCCGCTCCCTTTATAAGGAGATGACCAGCGGCATGGAATCCATCGAGGCGGACGTGGATTCCATTGAAAAGGATCTCTGCGAAAAAGCGCCGCCTCAATGCGCCTTCAGCTGCGACTATGAGGTGTTCAAGCAGTTTTACCGCATCCAGGCGCGGTCCATCGCGCGGACCGGACAGTCGGTTCACATCGCGCTGCTGACCGTCCGCGGGCTGCATGGGGAGCTCCCGGAACCCCGGCAGCTGCAAAAACTGATGTCCCTTCTGAAGGAGGTCGTGCTGGAAAGCCTGCGCAAGGGAGACGTCGTGGCGGCCTACAGCGCCAACCAGCTGGTTGTGATGCTGCCGATGACTACTTACGAAAACGGCGAGATGGTTCTGCGCCGGATATTGTCCGCTTTTGGAAAAAAGCACCGCGTCCGCGACTGCTTTATCGACACCAAGCTGCGGGAGATCAACCCGTCGGCGTTTTAAACCAACAGCTCCGAGGCCGGAACAATGGCTTCGGAGCTGTTTTCTGTCTTTTTGGGGAAATCTGCGCCCGAATATGGCGCTGTTTACTGTCCAAAACGGCGGGCCTGCTGAATTGTCCCGCGCGGGATTACATGAGAGGGGCGAAAACGCGGAGCACGGAGCGCCCGAGCCGCACCAGCCACGGCACCGCTTTGCACTGCGCGAGGGTGATCTCCTGACTGACAGCGAGGGTCCGCTCGAAATCCTTCTGAATGTCCGCGATGCAGGAGGTCCGGTACATCCAGACGCCGCATTCAAAGTGGAGGTAAAAGCTGCGGAAATCCATGTTGACGCTGCCGACCGTCGCGTATTCCCCGTCCACCAGAAAGCCTTTTGCGTGGATAAAGCCCGGCGTGTATTCGTAGATGCGCACACCGGCCTCAATCAGGGGCTGATAGTAGGCCCGGCTGACCGCGTGGACGTACCACTTGTCCGCAATGTGCGGGGTGATGATCCGCACATCGACGCCGGATTTGGCTGCGTCGCCCAGCGCCGTCACCACCTCGTCGCCGATAATCAGGTACGGACTGGTGATATAAAGGGTTTTTTTCGCCTTCGCGATCAGATTGAGGTACACTGTCTCGCCCACGTGCTCTTCATCGAGCGGGCTGTCTGAATAGGGCTGCACAAACCCCTCCGCGTGGACCGGCGGATAGGGGACCACCCCGGGCTGATATCCGGCGGGATCCGTCTCCTCTTTGCACAGGTAGTCCCAGGTGGAGAGAAACATGATGGTGAAACTGCGCACTCCCTCGCCCCGGAGCATGACCGCGGTGTCCTTCCAGTGGCCATGCTTGGGGTAGACGTTGATATATTCGTCGGCGAGATTGATGCCGCCGGTAAAGGCTGTGTGCCCGTCAATGACGCAGATTTTGCGGTGGTCGCGGGTGTTGAAGCGCAGCGAGAGAACGGGGAGGAAGGGATTGAAGACGTGGCATCGGATGCCTTTCTGCTGCAATGTGCGGGCGTACTTGCTGGGCAGGGTGAAAATACTGCCCAGGTCGTCGTAAATCAGGCGGACGTCGACCCCCTGCTTCGCCTTCTGCTCCAGAATTTCCAGAACAGAATTCCACATCTTTCCCTCTTCAATAATGAAATATTCCAGAAAGATGAATTTTTCCGCCGCCTTCAGCTCGGCGAGCAGCCGCTCAAAAAAATCCTCGCCCAGCGGGAAGTAGACCGCCTCGGTGTTCCGGTAGGGCGGGGCCAGCGCGAATTTCTGGAGGTAGCGCGACTGGTTGGCGGCGTTGAGGTCGAGCTGCTGAAGTTCCGCGAGAACGTCGCCGTTTTCCGAAAACGCCTGACTCAGCTCCTCGGAAATCACCGAGAGCTTGCGTTTCTGGTGGCTGCTCAGCCTGTCCCGGCCGCCGAAAATCAGGTAGAACATGCCGCCAAATACCGGGACCAGCAGAATGGGGATGAGCCAGGCGATCTTGTAGGCCGGGTTGCTGCGGTTGTTGATGATATACAGCGTCGCGCCGACGCTCATCAGAATGCAGATGATGTAAAAATAGACGTAGTAGTGCTGGAATTCCGCCAGCATCAGAATCAGGAGGACCAGCTGCACGATCATGAGGAGCGCGCCGATTACCACCCGGTGGAACAGCGTTTGCAGGAGTTTCTGGAAGGACAGCTTTTTTGCAGATCTTTTTTTCATGGATGGCACCCTTTACTTGTTCTCTTTCTGATACTTTTCTGCCGGAATGTTTTTGGTGCGGAGCCGCCTGTTGGTGCACTCCCGCACAAGGGCGTAAATCACAGAGGCGAGCGGGACCATCAAAAGCATCCCGGTCACGCCGAACGCGCTGCCGCCGATGGTGACGGCGGCCAGCACCCAGATCCCCGGCAGGCCGACCGAGGAGCCGACCACGCGCGGGTAGATGAGGTTGCCTTCAATCTGTTGCAGCACCAGAAACAGAATGGCGAACCAGAGCGCCTGAATCGGCTCGGCGATCAGCACGAGCAGCACCCCCAGCGCCATGCCGATCCACGCGCCGAAGATGGGGATGAGGGCGGTAAAACCGATCAGAACGGAAATGGTGCCGGCATAGGGCATCCGCAGCAGGGACATGGAGATCCAGAACATGATCCCCAGAATCGCCGCTTCCAGGCACTGTCCGGTGATAAAGCTGGAGAAGGTTTTGTTGGCGAGGCTCGCCACCCGCACCACAGTGTCCGCGCGCTGGGCCTTCAGGTGGGCGTACAGCAGCTTTTTGGCCTGTACGGCGAGCTTTTCCTTCTGCGCAAGCAGGTAGCAGGCGAAGAAAAAGCCCACAAACAGGGAGGTCGCGCCGCTGAAGACCGAACCGATGATACCGACCGTCGAGTTGACCATGTTCCCTGCGCTGGTTTGCAGGAAGGTGACGGCCCGGTCGAGCATCGCCTTCCAGTCGATCCCTTCGAGAAAGCTGACCACTTCGGGGTAGTCGTTGAACAGCCGCTCCGCAAAGGAGTTCGCCTCCGGGTAGCGGACCATCAGCTCGCTGCTCCACTGCTGCACCGTCACGATGAAGCCGGAAATCGCGTCCCGCATGGTGAGCACGACGTCCCCCAGCTGAAAGCCGAGGAAGGTCAGCGCCGCCAGGACCAGCACCATGCTCAGCATCATGCAGAGCGGGCGCTTGAGCCGCGAAAGCGGCACTTTGCCGGTTTTTCTGGACGGACGGAAGAGGAGGCGTTCGAGCGCCCGCATCGGGACATTCAGGATGAAGGCGATGGCGCCGCCCACCAGGAAGGGGGAGATCAGGCCGAAAAAGGTGTCCAGCAGCAGTTTCAGCTCATTCAGGTTGTTGAGTGCCCAGTAAAGCACCGCGGTTCCGCCCGCGATGAGGGCGATCTTAATCCAATGGTCCCGATTCAGATTCACCGTAATCCTCCGTTCTGAACAAGAGTTTCATAAAAGTATCATATCACGGTTTATGGGAAAAATCCAGTCGTTTCCTGTAAAATTACGCCGAATGGCGGCAGCTGGAGCCCGGCTCACTCCCCGGCGGTTTCCTCCAGGATCCGGCGGGCGACCCGCAGTCCGTCGGCAGCGGCGCTCATGATGCCGCCCGCGTAGCCCGCGCCTTCGCCGCAGGGATAGAGGCCCCGGACGGCCGGGGAGGAGAAATCCTCTCCGCGGTGGATGCGGATGGGGCTGGAGGTGCGGGTTTCCGGCCCGGTGAGGACGGCGTCCGGGGAGGCGAAGCCCTGGATTTTGCGGTCGAAGAGGCGCAGCCCTGTCCGCATCATCTCCGCGATGCGGGCAGGGTAGAGGGCGTCGAAATCAACCGGTTCCAGCCCCAGCGCGTAGCTGGGCGTGACCCGCCCGAGACGCAGGCCCTTTCTGCCTTCCAGAAAATCTCCGACAGTCGCGCCGCAGCCCCGGCAGCGGCCGCCGCTCATGCGAAACGCGCGGGCCTCCAGCTCCTGCTGAAACTCCATTCCGGCAAAGACGCCGCCTCCAAAGTCGGCCGGCCCAACCGAGACGACGAGGGCGGCGTTGGCGTTTTCGCCGTCCCGGCGGTATACGCTCATGCCGTTGGTGACGACCTGTCCCGCGGCGGAGGCGGCAGGGACCACCACGCCGCCCGGACACATGCAGAAGGTGTAGACCGCCTCGCCTCCCACCCGGTGGGAGAGCTGGTACTCGCCGGGCGGGAGGGCCGGGTGGCCGGCCATTTTGCCGTACAGGCCGTGGTCGATCCACTCCTGCCGGTGCTCGATCCGCGCGCCGGCCGAGAAGGGCTTGGCGGACATCGGCACGCCGCTCCGGGCGAGCATTCGGAAGGTGTCCCGCGCGCTGTGGCCGATTGCGAGGATGAGTCGGGAGCAGGGCATCTCCTCCCCGTTGACAGTGATGCCGCAGAGGCGCCCGTTTTTGACGGTGATCCCGTCGAGGCGGGCGTGGAAGCGGACCTCGCCGCCCTTTTGGCGGATCCCTTCCCGGATGGAGCGGACCACCTCCCGCAGCCGGTCGGTGCCGATGTGGGGCTTGGCCTTTTTGAGGGTTTCGGGCGGGGCGCCGTGGGCCGCGAACTGCGCGAGGACGTAGCCGCAGAGCGGATCGTTGATGCGTGTGGTCAGCTTGCCGTCGGAGAAGGTGCCTGCGCCGCCTTCCCCGAACTGGACGTTGCAGGCGGGGTCGAGCGTTCCGCCCGCCCAGAAGCCTTCAACCGCCCGGACCCGCTCCTCGACCGGTCCGCCGCGCTCCAGGACGACCGTGGGGACGCCGTGGGAGGCGAGCAGGTCGGCGGCGAACATCCCTGCCGGACCGAATCCCGCGATGACGACGGGTCCGTTCAGCTTTTCGCTGCCGCGCCGGATCTCGAGGGGATGCGGCTCCTCGAAGCGGACTGTGCCGTCCGAAAACCGGGCCGCGATGTCCGCTTCCCCGCCGTCCAGACGGAGGACGACGGTGTGGACGAGCTTCATATCATTCTGGCGGCGGGCGTCGAGGGAGGTCTTGGAGACATATCCCTCCCGCAGGCGTGAGGCGGGAAGGCGCAGTTTTTTGAGGGCGTCTCGGACGGCGGCTTCCTCCGGTTCGCCGGGTTTTGTGGTGATGCGGTTGACAATCAGCAGAAAAATTCCTCCTCGCAGTTTAGAAAGAAACCCCCCGCCGCAACGGCGGCGGGAGGCGGCGTTTTTGAACCTGTGGATCGCTGTTATCGCTCGTCGAGCAGAACAGTGGTGGAGTACTCCCCGACCGCCCAGGCCAGAACGCCGTTCTGGCAGTAGACCCGCGCGGTGACGGTGTACTGGCCCCGGATGGCGGTGACCTCGGAGAGGTCGACTGAGACGATCAGATCGTCGGAGGAGAGCGCTTCGACGACGCCGGTGTCTCCGGTGATCTTGACGTTGGTGAGCGCCTGCGGGACGATGGAAGCGGTGAAGCCGGACGGCGTATTTTCCACGACGAAATTGTTGCGGGGGATGGAGAAGGTCCGGCTGGACAGGCCCTTATCCGGGATGGTCAGGGTGACGGTTGTCACGCTTTCGGGGTTGGTGTACCCAGTGGGGAGGGTGACCTCCAGCGAGAATTCCCGGCCGGCGTCCACGGTGCGGAAGTCGATGGGGGGAGAAAGCGTCAGCTCATCCAGATTGTTGATGATGTCCGAAGAGGCGGCCACCATGAGCGAGGTCTGGGAGAGGGTGTAGTCGAGGTCCTCGAGAGGGAAGCCGTTCGGCACGTTGATGAAGTCCGGCCGCAGGCTCATCCGTTTGGTCTGATAAACCGGCACCGTGACTTCGACAGCCGCGGGTTCTATGGTCAGATTTTCCGAGGTGATGGCCGAACCCTTGCTGTCCAGAAGAATGGGAGTTCCCACGACCTGGAGATTTTCGGTGAGGTTGGCGTTTTCGTTGTCGATATTGATGACGCAGCGGTCGATTCGTTCAATTTCGTTTTCCGGCCCGGTGACGACAATGTTTTCCACATCGGCGTAAGGCTGCTGCATGATGTAATCGTCGGCTGCGCTCAGTTTGGGCGCATTGATCTGGAGGGTAAACTGCCGGCTGACGATTTTGTCGAAGACCAGGGTGGCGGTCGTCTCGGAGTAGCTGGTGATCTGGTAATCGGGGTCGTTGTTTTTCTTGGTGACGTCGATGGGAAGGGTGTAGCTCTGCGCCTTGTTGACCGAATTGAGGGAGATGGAGGCATTGAAATCATCGGGGGTGAGGCGCTGCACCTTGGAGGCGCTGCCGGTGACGTTGACCGAGATCATAATTTCGGTATCTCCGATGCGCTGGAGGCCGAGGCTCTGCGGGATGGAACCCTCATAGTTGATCTGGACCGGCACATTGTAGACAGTCCAGTTGGTGTCGGTCATCTGGGAGATCATGACGGCGAACCAGGCGACCACAGCCGCCACGATGGCGAAGATCATGATAAACTGATCCTTTTCGAAGAGGCTCTGAAAGCTGAGTTTGATTTTTTTCATTTTTTCTTTCCCTTCCAAAAGCTGGTTTTCTTTTCCTTCGTTTCCTCCGGGGTTTCCGGAATGAGATAGAATTGAAGGGTCTGGCGGAGCTTCTCGATGGAGAGGTTGCGGATCAGGCGGCCGTTGACGGCGAAGGAGATGACGCCGGTTTCTTCACTCACCACGATGGTGACCGAGTCGGAAACCTCGCTGATGCCGAGGGAGGCGCGGTGGCGGGAGCCGAGGCTCTTGTCGATGCCCTCCTCCTTGTCGGGTTTGGGAAGGAAGCAGCCGGCGGCGAGAATCTTGCCGTCCCGCATAATCATGGCGCCGTCATGCAGCGGGGAATTCTTGAAAAAGATGTTGCCGATCAGCTCGACCGAGGGGACAGCGTCGATCATGACGCCGGTGGCGATCTGCTCGCCCAGCTTGGTCTGCCGCTCGATGACAATCAGCGCGCCGGTGGCCGTCTTGGAGAGGCGCTGGGTCGCATCGCAGAGAATTTCGATGGGCTGAGACCAGATGCTGCTGCTGCGGACGGCGTCCTCGGCGTGGCTCCAGGGGGTCAGCGTCGTGACCTTTGTGCGGCCGACCTTTTCCAGCACCCGGCGCAGTTCGGGCTGAAAGACGACGATAATGGCGATGAAGCCCAGCTCGAAGACCATGTTGAGCAGCCAGATAATGGTGTGCAGCTCGAGCAGCTGCGCCACAAGGTAGAGAACCAGCAGCAGGATGATGCCTTTGATGAGCTGGCCGGCCCGGGTCTCCCGCACGATTTTGACGCCTTTGTAAATCAGGTAGGCGACCAGCAGGATGTCGATGAGGTCCAGCGGGAAGCGGAAATCGCGCGCCACACTGAGGATAGAGTCCAGCATACTTTGAATGATCTGCATATATTCCGTCCAGAACCGCGCCTGCGGAACAGGCGGGTTTCCTTTCTTGATTAGTAGAGAGACAGTCTCCCCTTCTATTTTATCATATCTGGCGATTATTTCAACCACCTGCCGGGCCGTTTTTCTGAATTTTTTTCATTTCGCTCAGAAAAAGGAGCACCTGCTGGTCGTTATTAAAATGGGAGGGAGAAAAACGCACCGCCCCCTGCGCGGCGGTGCCGAGCTGGCGGTGGGCGAGGGCTGCGCAGTGAAATCCGCCCCGCAGCGCGAACCCCCGGCGGCTCAGATGCTCCGCGACCCGGGAAGAATCCATGCCGCGCAGGTTGAAGCTGACAATCGGCGCCTTTTCCCCAAAGCAAAAGCTCTGCGTCAGCAGCTCGACCCCGGGCATGGCGTTCAGCTCCTGCCAGACATGGCGGCAGAGGCGGAATTCGCTGCGGTAGATGGCGGCCGGGGTGAGGGTCCTGACAAACCGGATCCCAGCCCCCAGCGAGAGAATGCCCACCGTGTTGACCGTCCCGGTTTCCAGGCGGTCGGGGAGAAAGTCCGGCTGCGAGAGCTCAAGGGAGGTGCTGCCGGTTCCGCCCTCCAGGATGGTGTCGAGGGCGATGCCCTCCCGCAGGATGAGCAGGCCGGTCCCGGTGGTGCCGTAAAGTCCCTTGTGTCCGGCGGCGCAGAGAATGTCGATGCCGAGCTCCTCCATATTGAGGGGCAGCACCCCCGCTCCCTGGGCCGCGTCCACCACGAAAAGCAGCCCGTATTCCCGGCACAGGGCGGAGAGGCGCCGCAGCGGGAGAATGGTGCCGGTCAGGTTGGAGGCGGCGGTGCAGACGATGGCGCGGGTGTCGGTGCGGATTTCCGCGCGGAAGCTGCGCACCGTCTGCTCCGGGTCGAGTTCGTGCACCTCTGCGGCCGAGTAGTCGGCGATGCCTGCCTCCCGCAGGGCGTGGAGGGGCCGCACGACAGAATTGTGCTCCAGCGAGGAGATCACCGCGTGTCCGCCATGCAGGAAAATTCCCTTGAGCGCGAGGTTGAGGG
>CALXIG010000099.1 GCA_944388305.1 uncultured Clostridia bacterium | reverse complement strand
GGTGAAGATGAATGGACTTGAACCATCGACCCCCTGCATGTCAAGCAGGTACTCTAACCAACTGAGCTACACCTTCATGAAAAATGGTGGAGACAGAGGGGCTCGAACCCGCGACCTCTCGCATGTGAAGCGAACGCTCTAACCAACTGAGCTATGCCTCCGAACTGGTGAAGATGAATGGACTTGAACCATCGACCCCCTGCATGTCAAGCAGGTACTCTAACCAACTGAGCTACACCTTCATAAAAATGGTGGAGACGAAGGGATTCGAACCCTCGACTTCTTGCATGCGAAGCAAGCACTCTCCCAACTGAGCTACGCCCCCACATCGGAGTTGACCGGTGAAGTCAACGATAGATATTATCGCACATTTCTTTCGATTTGTCAAGTGCTTTTTTCAAATTTTTCTATTTTTTTGAAAAACCCGTCTCCGGCGGCTTCCGGAAACGGGTTTTTTCATCAGACAGGCAGTCCGGCTCTGCGCCGGGCAGCGTCCTTTCTGCGGAGAAAGAGGCAGAACAGCAGGACGACCAGCAGCCCTTTGCCGACTGCGGAGAGGGAGATGCTCCACCAGATCCCGTCCAGTTCGAGGGCGGTGGAGGAGAGCGCCAGCGCGGCGGGAATGCGCATGGCGGTCAGGATCATGCTGACCAGCGAGGGAGTGAGGGTGTGTCCAAAACCGGAGAACGCGCCGGTTGTAATGATCTCCCAGCAGGCGAAGATCTGGCAGTAGGCGAGGATGGTCAGATAGCTGACCCCCATCGGCAGGAGGGCCGGATCGGGGATGAAGATGCGGAAAATCGGACCGCCTCCGAAAAAGAGGAGCAGGGTGCAGAAAATTCCCCAGATGGTCGCAATGCTCAATGAGACGCGGTAGCCTTTTTTCGCGCGGCGGTAGTTGCCCGCTCCGACATTCTGGGCGATGAAGCTGTTGACCGCGACCGAAAAGCCGTCCGCCATCATCCAGGAGACCGACTCGATCTGGCTGCCGACCTTCTGAACGGCGACCGCGTCGTCTCCCCAGCTGGCGATCAGCCGGGCGATGACCATCGAGATGAGGGGGAAGACAGCGCTTTGCAGAGCGGAGGGAATGCTGAGCTTCAAAATCTCTCCCCACACCGCAAAGTCAGGCTTGGAAAAGAGCCGGACATGGCGGAAGAGGTGATCGTCGCGCCGGATGTACAGCCAGAAGAGGACGGTGACAATTACCTGTGCCAGAACGGTCGCCGCCGCGGCGCCTGCAACCCCCATGCCGGGAACCGGCCCCAGGCCGAAGATGAGCAGCGGGTCGAGGAAAAAGTTGATGCCGAGTCCCGCCGCCATCGCGAGGAACGGAGTGCGGCTGTTGCCGGTCGTCGTGATGATGGCCGACAGAATCTGATTGATAAAGGTGGAGAACATCCCCAGCGCGACGATGACCAGATAGATCACTGCGCCGTTTACGACCTGCGGGCTGTTGAGCTGGAAAAGCCGATGAGCGGGCGCGCCCCGGCAATCAGAACAAGCATGTAGAACAGGGAAAAGATCGCGCCCATCTGAAGAGAGGCGCCTGTATAACGCGCGGCGCCCGCGACATCCCCTGCGCCGAGCTTCTGGGCGGTGTAGACCTGGCCGCCCATGCGGGCGAGGATCATCAGACAGTTGGATAGCCACATGAACATGCCGGCCGCTCCGACTGCCGCGACGCCGCCTGCGCCGATCCGGCCGACCCAGATCATATCCACCATGTTGTAGGCCATCTGAATGAGAGAAGTGCCCATGATCGGCAGTGCCAGCCGGGTGAGCGGGCTGATGATGCTGCCGTTTAGTAGATCAATGCGTTTTGACATAGCTGCCACCTTTTCTGTAGATTTTCCTGAAAGCAGTTTTATTATAGCAGATTCTGTCCCAAAAGGGAAGAGGCGCGCGGACAATTCCCGCAAAGCATCTTTACATTTCCGCTCAAAACGGGTATAATGAAGAAAATACACCCGAAAGAAGGAACGATGCAATGAGCAACTTTGATCCCACCTGGAATCTTCAGGATATTTTCGCGTCCGACGCCGGTTGGGAAGCCGGGCTGCGCGAGGTTTCCGCCCTGATTGACCGTCTGGCCGCCCGCAAGGGCAGCGCCGCCGCCACAGCCGCTGATCTCCTGGAGACAGCGCGGCTCTACGAGCAGTGCGTAGCCGCCCTCTCCCGCCTCCACCTCTACGCTTCCTGCAAGTATCACCCTGACCTGTCGGTCGACGCCGCCAAAGGCATGGTGGAGCAGGTGATGACCGAGTTCAGCCGCTTTGGTGAAAAGACCGCCTTCCTGGCCCCTGAACTGATGCGGGAGAGCCTGGAAAAATTCGAGGAATATGCCCGGGAGCTCCCCGAATTGGCCGTCTACCGGCATTACGCTGAGGATTTCTTCGCCAAAAAGGCCCACGTCCTCGATCAGAAGGGCGAGGAGATGCTCGTCCGGATGCAGGACATGGGAGACAGTTTCTCCAAAGTTTATGATGATCTCACCATCAACGACATGGCCTTCCCTGAAGTGGAAGGCCCCGACGGCAAGCCGGTCCGGGTCAGCGACTCCGGCCTGGGCGCCGCCCTCCAGAGCACTGACCGCCGTTACCGCCGCGATTATTTCGAGTCCCTGCTGGGCACCTACGGCAAGCATATCCGCACCATCTCGAGCAACTATGCCGGCGCGGTCAAGCTCGACGTCTATACCGCCAGAAGCCGCAACTACAGCACCGCCCGGGAGGCCGCTCTCGCCGCCAATCACGTCCCCGAGGAGGTTTACGACAATCTGATCGGAACGCTCCGCGCCAATACGGGGCCGCTCCAGGAGTACGTCTCCCTCCGCAAACAGCTGCTGGGCATCGACAAGGTTCACCACTATGACTTCTTTGTGCCGATTGTCGAAGATGCCGGACGGAAATACGGGTACGAGGAAGGCAAGGAGATTGTCCTCCGCGCGACGTCTGTCCTGGGTGAGGACTACAACGCGGTGATGCGCCGCGCTGTGGATGAGCGCTGGATCGACGTCTATCCCGGTAAAAACAAGATGACCGGCGCCTATTCCACCGGCGCGCCCGGCGTCCACCCCTATATGCTCTTAAACTACACCGACACCCTGGACGACGTCTTCACCCTGGCGCACGAGCTGGGCCATTCAATGCACACCTACTACAGCCAGAAGGAGCAGCCCCTTATCTACGCGGATTACAGCATTTTCTGCGCCGAGGTCGCTTCGACCACCAACGAGATGCTGCTTTACCATGACCTGCTCTCCAGGGCGCAGACCGATGAGGAGAAGGCACTCCTGCTGTCCAAGCACCTCGACGACATCCGCTCGACCGTTTTCCGGCAGACCATCTTCGCCGACTTTGAGTACCAGGCGCACAAGCTGGCCGAGGAAGGCGCGCCGCTGCTGCCCTCCACCCTCTGCGAGATCTACCGCAAGCTG
>CALXIG010000098.1 GCA_944388305.1 uncultured Clostridia bacterium | reverse complement strand
CAGGACGCCGTCCTGAATATAGTGATGCCGGGTATCCGGATCCGCCGCAACTACCAGAACCTGGTGTCCCTGCTTTTCCAATCCTTCCTTGAGCAGCTTGACATGAGTGACGACGCCGCTGATATAGGGCAGATACGTCTCGGTAAACAAAGCAATTCTCATACTGTGCAGCGGCGCCGCAAAGCAAACGCCGCTCCTCCCTTCAACAGATGTGTCAATGACAGAAACGCAAATCCGAGGCGCTTCTCTTCAAGATTGCATAAAATTCTTGGAATTTTAACAATTTCATTATACTAAAAATTGGCCGGATTGTAAAGGGGAAAAGCAAAAATCCTCTGACAGAAGCAGATTTTCTCAAAAAAATGCAAAAACGCGATTTTCCCTCTACCGCAAGACGGAATTTTGTGGTATACTAATTCTGTACGCTGAAAATCGCCACAGAAAGGAACTGATGGAATGACAGATGCGCTCAAACAGCGGTATCTGGAGCTGGTAAAAGAACTCAATCACCACAGCCGCCTTTATTATACCCTCGACGCGCCTGAAATCAGCGACTATGAATACGACTCGCTGATGCAGGAGCTCAAATCCATCGAAGCACAGCACCCGGACGCAATCGCGCCGGATTCGCCCACTCAACGGATCGGAGATGAGGGGCTTTTCAACACCTTTGAAAAGGTGACGCACACTGTGCAGATGGGCAGTTTGCAGGATGTGTTCAGCGAGGAGGAGCTTTATGACTTCGGCCGCCGCTGCAAGGAGGCGGTGCCTGACGCCGCCTTTGTCGTAGAGCCGAAAATCGACGGACTGTCCGTCTCGCTGGAATACCGCGACGGCATCTTTGTCCGCGGCTCGACCCGCGGCAACGGATTTGTGGGGGAGGACGTCACGCTCAATCTCAAAACAATTCGATCCATCCCGATGACACTGGCCGAAAAGCTGCCGTATCTCGAAGTGCGCGGCGAGGTTTTCATGCCGCGGGATGTCTTTGAAACGCTGGTCGCCCAGCAGATTGAAAACGAAGAGACGCCTTTTAAAAACCCGCGCAATGCCGCAGCGGGCGGACTGCGCCAGAAGGACCCCAGGGTGACAGCGGCACGCCGCCTCGACATTTTCGTTTTCAACCTGCAGCAGATCGAGGGGCGGGAAGTTTCCGGACACAGGGAATCGCTCGACCTCCTCCGCTCGCTGGGATTTCGGGTTATTCCGTCTTACCGCCGCTTTGACACCATCGAGGAGGCGGTCGAGGAGGTGCGCCGAATCGGAGCGCGGCGCGGGGAATATTCCTTCGATATCGACGGTGCGGTCATCAAAGTGGACAGCTTTTCCCAGCGGGAGGCACTCGGCTCCACCGCGAAATTCCCCCGCTGGGCGGTCGCCTTCAAATATCCACCTGAAGAAAAAGAGACGGTACTCCGCGAAATCGTCATCCAGGTTGGCAGGACCGGCGCATGCACGCCGACCGCTTCCTTCGATCCGATCACACTCGCAGGGACGACGGTGAGCCGGGCTGTGCTGCACAACCAGGACTTTATCACCGAAAAGGATCTGCGGATCGGCGACACGATCCTGGTCCGCAAGGCGGGGGAGATCATCCCGGAGGTGCTGCGCTCCGTTTCCCACGCTGAGGGCAGCAAGCCGTATTTCATTCCAATGGAATGTCCGGTCTGCCACAGCGAAACCGTCCGGGAGGATGCGGTAATCCGCTGCATCAACCCCTCCTGCCCGGCCACACTGCGCCGCAACCTCATTCATTTTGCCTCCCGCGGCGCAATGGACATCGAGGGACTCGGCCCTGCCGCGGTCGATCAGCTGGTGGAGACCGGTCTTGTCGCGTCTCCTGCCGACCTGTACAGCCTGACGGTAGAACAGCTCGCCGGACTCGAGCGCTTTGCCGAAACTTCCGCCCGGAACCTTGTGGAGGCCATTGCAAAGTCCAGACAGAACCCGCTTTCCCGCCTGCTGTTTGGACTTGGAATCCGCAATATCGGCGAGAGGGCAGCCCAGCTGCTTGCCCGGCGCTTCCGCACGATGGACGCCATTCTTGCGGCGAGCGGGGAAGAGGTCTCCGACATCGACGGCTTCGGCGGCGTCATGGCGGAGAGTGTGACGGATTATTTTCGAAATGAGCAGAGCCGGACGCTGATCGAACGGCTCCGCGCGGCCGGCCTCAATTTTGAAGAACCGGTGGAGGAGGCAGGCGCGGCCTTTTCCGGCAAAACTTTCGCCCTCACCGGCACGCTGTCCGGATACACACGGCAGGAGGCTAAGGCATTGATCGAACGAAACGGCGGCAAAGTCAGCGCCTCCGTTTCCAAAAAGACCGACTACCTCCTCGCCGGAGAAGAGGCGGGCAGCAAATTGACAAAAGCACAGCAGCTTGGAGTCGCCGTCCTGAGCGAGGCGGAATTTCATGCGATGCTGAAAGATTTGGGAGGGACTTCCTTATGAATATTGACATCAAGCATCTGGCGAACCTGTCCAGACTGACCTTCTCACCGGAAGAGGAGGCCAAATTCGAAAAAGAGATGGTAAACATTGTCGCCCTGGTGGAAAAACTGCCGGACCTGGATGCCTCCGGTCCTCTGATCGACCCGCACAATCCAATGCAGCTGCGAAGCGACGAGGTAGTAAACGAAGCCAATCGCGGAGAACTGCTGCAAAATGCGCCTGAAGTACAGGCCGGCTGCATTGTGGTGCCGAAGGTCATCGAGTAAGGGAAAGGGGATACGACAATGGAACTTTATCAGCTCACAGCGGAGAAGCTCTCCGCCATGCTCGCCGCC
>CALXIG010000097.1 GCA_944388305.1 uncultured Clostridia bacterium | reverse complement strand
CTGCCCCGGAAAAAACCGGATGTTCCGCCTGATTTCCGGGGCACTGGCCGGACAGCTCGCTTACATTGTCCTCTACCTTGCCAAATCCTACATCGAACTCCGGTTGCTCGGCAATCCGGCTGCCACGGCCTTCATCGGGATTCTGCCCAAGGTCGCGACTTCGAGCATCAACGCGCTGGCGGCGATCGTGATCTCCGTTCCCCTCTCCATCGCCCTTTACCAGGCGCTGCGGAGGACCGGCTTTTCCGCGCTGATGCCGCACAACCGCGCCTGACTCCAGCATTTTCCGCAAAGCACAGAAGCGCAGAGACGAACTGTTTCGCCTCTGCGCCTTTCATTTTTTCAGGAAAACAAAAACCGGCAGCTCACCGCCGCCGGAAAATCCCATATTGACATTCCCCAGGACAACTGGCAAAAGAAATGCAGCCGGATCCTTTGCACTGTTGTTTGGCCCGCCGCCTGTCCCCAACTTTAACAGGTTTTGCGCCGCGCAAGCGGCCCGCCGGAACCGAATGCTTTTCCTCTGCCAATCGCTGTGGGCATCGTTTCAACGCCGTGCAGGCAAACCGGATAACCGGTTCAGTAGCAGGCCCATAAGGGACAGCCGCTCAGGATTGCATGGCATGGGAGACGATTTCAAATATAATATACCATAGTTTTCAGAATTTGTAAAGCGATATTCCATAAAATCTGTGCTTTTCCGCGAAGATTTTAAAAATTCGAACCTATGAGGCCTCACAGAATCTGAATACAGTGGGTCGGACAGCCCTCGGCGCAAATTCCGCAGCCGGTGCACTTGCTGTGGTCAATCGCGGCGTGATTGTTCTGCACGTGAATCGCGCCGCTCGGACAGGCGCGCTCACACTTTTTACAGCCGATGCACCCCGCCTTGCAGGCGGCCATCGTCGCCCTGGCGGGCAGCACGCTCGAGCAGAGCACTTCGACCTTCTGCGTCGCGTCGAACACCTCAATCAGCCCCTTGGGACAGGCCGCGGCGCACAGGCCGCAGCCGGTGCACCTGCTCCGGTCGACGACGGCGACACCGTCTTTGACCGCGATCGCCCCGAACGGGCAAACCTTGACGCAGTCACCCAGGCCGATACAGCCGGAAGGACAGCTCCCCTGTCCGCCATAGAGCCTGCTGCACGCCGCACAGCTCATTTCTCCGGCATACGCAAACCTTGTACCGGTCACGCCGCAGCTGCCGTTACAGCGCACCGCAGCCGCCTGCTCGACGACGTCCTCAAACGCGGTGCCCATAATGGCGCTCACTTTGCGGGAGACCGCGTCCCCGCCCGGAATACAGGCGTTGGTGCGCGCACCCCCGGCAACCACCTCCGCATAGGCGTCGCAGCCCGCATAGCCGCAGGCGCCGCAGTTGGCGCCGGGCAGCACCTCCCGGATCTGAACGGCCCGCTCATCCTGCTCCACCGCGAACACCCGCGAAAAAACAGTAAGCAGCACACCCGCCAGCAGGCCCAGCCCGACAAACAGCAGAATCGGAATCAGATAATCCACTTGCCAGCCCTCCTTTCTCAGCCGAACAGGTTCTCAACCAGCCCGCCGAACCCCGCAAACGAGGCGGCGACAATACCGGCTGCCACCAGCGCCGCCGGAACGCCTTTGAACATCTTGGGCACGTCCGCCCGCTCGATCCGCTCCCGGACGCCGGAAAACATCAGCAGCGCCACCATGAAGCCGAGGCCCGCTCCCAGCGCGTTGACCAGCGACTGCCCCAGGTCATAGCCGCTGTCGATGTTCAGGATGGTCACGCCGAGTACCGCGCAGTTGGTGGTAATCAGCGGCAGGTAGATGCCCAGCGCCTTATAAAGCGGCGGCAGAAACTTTTTGATGAGGATTTCCACCAGCTGGACAAAGAGCGCAATGACCAGAATGAAGGTCAGGGTCCGCAGATAGCCGTAATCGTGGGAACCATCCGCCGGTACCAGGATGTAGGCGTTGATCGGCCAGGTCAGCAGGGTCGACATCACCATGACAAAGGTGACGGCGACGCTCATCCCGAAGGCGGAACTCGTCTTTTTGGAAACGCCGATAAAGGGGCAGATGCCCATGAATTTGGACAGGACAAAGTTGTCGACCAGAATGGCGCTGAATAAAATCGCCAGCATTTCCGTCATCAGTCATTCCCCTCCTTCTTTTCGCTCTGGGCGTCACAGCCGCCGGCACAGGCCGCACAGCCTCCCGCACACCCGGCGCAGCCCATCTTCTTTCTGGAAATCTGATAATGGCTGAGCCGGTTGACCACCGCAACCATCAGGCCGAAGACCATAAAGCCGCCGGCCGGCATGGCGAAAATCGGAATCGGCTCCAGCACGCCGAAGGTGAGGTCAATGCCGAACCAGCTCCCCATGCCCAGAATCTCCCGCACCGAGCCGACCAGCAGCAGCGCCAGCGTGAAGCCCACGCCCATGCCCAGCGCGTCCGCGGCAGAATGTCCCACCGAGTTTTTGCTGGCAAAAGCCTCGGCGCGGCCCAGAATAATGCAGTTGACCGTAATCAGCGACAGGAAGACACCCAGTACGCTGTACAGCTCCGGCACGTACACCTGCAAAAGAAAACTGACCAGCGTCACAAAACCCGCGATAATGACGATATAGCAGGGCAGCCGCACCTGCGAGGGAATGACGTTTTTCAGCAGCGAGATCACCACGCAGGAGCCGAGCAGTACGAAGGTCGTTGCGATGCCCATGCCCAGCGCGTTGGACGCCTGGGTCGTCATGGCGAGGGTCGGGCAGGTGCCCAGCAGCATCACCAGGGTGGGGTTTTCCTTGATAATCCCCTTGAAGAATTCCTTGCTCCAGCTCATTGTCCCAGCACCTCCCCTTTCAGTTCCTCAAAAATCTCAAAAGCCGCCTGCGCGCCGGCCCGGATGCCGTTTGAGGTCTTGGTCGCGCCCGAGACAGCGTCGACCGCCGTATTGAGGTCCGCTTCCGTCAGCCCCGCGTAGCCCGCCAGGTACGCCGCGTCCTCGATGACCTTCTTGCCGATGCCGGGCGTTTCATTATTGGAAATGACGGTCAGCCCCTGCATCACACCGTCCGCGTCCAATCCGTACATGATGGCCATCGGGGTCGAGTCATAGCCTTTGACGTCCAGAACAACGGCCATTCCGGCCCCATTGGCAGCTTTGTAGACAAATTTCAGATCCTCGTTTTCCGATTCTGCCTCCACCAGTTCGAGCCGGTCGGCCTGCGGCAGGGCGGTGGCCGCGTATTCGGCGAGCTGTTCTTCCGTGTAGGCCGCGTTGGCCAGCTCCGCCACTCCCGCGAGGTTGTAGGTCAGCGCCAGCAGTCCGGAGACCACCGCGCAGACAAGCACCAGCACGAAGGTCGGCCGGATGAGTTCCCAGGTCTTACGCATGTTTCTCCACCTTCTTTCCGCCCAGCGGCTTGCGGGTCGTGAGCTTGTCAATCTGCGGGGTGAGGATGTTCATCAGCAGAATGGCGAAGGAAACGCCCTCCGGATAGTTGCCGTACGTCCGGATGAGAAAGGTCAGAAGTCCCGCGCCGAGGCCGAAAATTACCTTGCCCCAGTTTGTGGAGGGGGTCGTCGCATAGTCGGTCGCCATGAAAATCGCGCCGAGCAGCAGTCCGCCGGACAGAATCTGGTAAAGCGGCTGTCCGCCGGTGATTCCGCACAGCAAAAACACTGTCCCGACAAAGACGAGGGGGGTGATCGGCTTGATGACCCGGCGCGCCACCAGGTACACGCCGCCGATGAGCAGCGCCAAGGCGCTCACCTCGCCCATGCTCCCCGCCTTGACCCCCAAAAACATCTGAAGGAGGCTTGGCAGCTCTCCGTCGCTCGCGAGCAGGGCGAGAGGCGTCGCCGCCGAGACCGCGTCAGCACCGGCATAGTCAAAGGGGGCGGTAAAGTTTGTCATATACCCGCCAAAGGCAGCGAGCAGAACCACCCGGGCGGTGATTGCCGGGTTGGCAAAGTTCTGCCCGATCCCGCCGAACAGCTGCTTTGCCACGGCAATCGCGATAAAGCTGCCGAACATCGCCACCCACAGCGGAATGGTAACCGGCAGGTTGAGGGCGAGCAGCAGTCCGGTGACAACTGCGCTCAGGTCGCCGATGGTCTGTTCCCGCTTCATCAAAAGCCGGCAGAAATACTCAAACAGGACGCAGCTGAGGATACAGACCGCCGAAACCAGCAGCGCCCGCCATCCGAAAATGATGACCGAGGCGAGCCACGCCGGACAAAGGGCGATGATGACGTCCAGCATGATGCTCCGGGTGGTTCTTTCACTCCGAATATGGGGGGATGGGGATACAATAAACGGATTCATCTCACATTCTCTCCTTTATCCGCATTATTTGCGCTTGAGCAGCCCTTTGGCGAGCTGATGCTTCTGGGCAAGGTTGCGTTTGGCCGGGCAGACATAGGTACAGCTCCCGCAGTTGATGCAGAGGTTGACCTTGAGAGCCGCAAGCCGCTCCGTATCGCGGAGGTCGTAGGCGCGCTCCAGATCCGCCGGCCGCAGGTTCATCGGGCAGACGTCGATGCAGCGTCCGCAGCGGATACAGGCGGTCGTGCGGGGCGGGCGCGCTTCCTCCTCGCCCAGCACCAGAATGGCGTTGTTATTTTTGATGAGCGGGGTCTCCAGCGTGTCGAGAGCGGTGCCCATCATCGGGCCGCCCATCAGCGCCTTGCGAACCCCGTCCGTCTCCACCCCGGCAAAGGCCAGAAGGTCGGAAATCATCGTTCCGATGGGCGCCCGGATGTTCATCGGCTTCTTCACAAGGCTGCCGTCCACTGTCACCCGCTTGTGGGTCAGCGGCAGTCCGGTCTGCAAAAAGCGGTCGAGGTTGGCCACCGTCGTGACGTTGAGGACGAGAACCCCCTTGTCCGCCGGGATCTCCCCCTCCTCGACGATCCGGCCGGTTGTGTTGTAGATGATGACCTTTTCGGCGCCCTGCGGGTAGATGCTTTTGAGCGGTTCCACCCGGATATTGGTGCCCGCCGCCTTCTGGTTGAGCAATGCGATCGCCTCGGGTTTGTTGTCCTCGACTCCGATGAATGCCCGCGGAATGTCCAGACAGCGCATCACCGTCTGGATGCCGCGCAGGATGCCGTCGGGGTTCTCCATCATTTCCCGGTAGTCGGAGGTGATGTACGGCTCGCACTCGGCGGCATTGATGACCAGCGCGTCCACCCGGTCCACATCCTTGTAATTGAGCTTGATGTGGGTGGGAAATCCCGCGCCGCCCAGCCCCGCAAGGCCGGCCTCTCTGGCCGCTTCGACCAGCTCCCGCTGGCTGGTGACGGTGCGCGGCCTGCCTTCAATCCAGCGCTGTTCGGCGTCCGTCTCGATGACCACCCGCCGGACAAGTCCGCCTGCCGGACCGACCGCCTCCTCAACCGCCTTGACCTTTCCTGAAACCGAGCTGTGAACCGGCACCGAAAACGCCTGTTCGCTGTCGCCGATGAGCTGCCCGGCCAGCACCTCATCTCCCGGTTTGACCACCGGCGCGCAGGGCGCGACCATGTGCTGCGCCATCGGGATCCGTACGATTTTGGGAACCGGCATGTCCACTGTCGCCGCATTCTGAGAATTCTTGTAGTGGAGGAGCCTCAGTCCATTCAGTTTGAGCATTTACCAATCATCCTTTCCGGAATGTTTTTCCATAATTCCCGCCACCCGGCCCAGCGCGGGCAGAGCGGCGCGGAGCAGCAGCGCGGTTACGCATCCCATCGCTGCGCCGGCGAGGAGGAGGAGCGGCAGGCTGTAAAATACCGCCGGACTCTGGAGCAGCGCCGCGGCCGCACAGAGCTGTCCCGCGTTGTGGGCCATCGCCCCCGGGACGCTCACAAAAAAGTACTGCATTCGTCCCGGCCGGGCAGCACGCCTCGCAATCCACATCACCAGCAGGGAGAGAAGGCCCCCCGCCAGGCTCAATGCCCCCGCTGTCAGTCCCCGCGTGAGCAGAACAAAACCGGATTTGAGCACCGCCAGAATCAGCGCCTCGCGCCCGCCCAGATAGAACAGGCAGTAGGCAACCGCGATGTTGGAGAGTCCCAGTTTGACGCCGGGCGGCAGCAACGGCAGCGCCGGAATCAGATTCTCCAGAAAATTGAGCGCCGCGGCCAGTGCCGCCAGCAGTCCCATGGCCGCCAGACGGCGGTTTTTTTCAGCCTGCAACCGCGTCCGCCTCCCCCTCCTTTCCGCCAATCACCGTCAGGACCGTGCCGCGCGGCAGGCAGGCCGCCGTCTCCCCGCGCCGGGACAGAAAGCCCGCTTTCGCGCAGATATGGTCTGGGCAGTCAGAGTCTATGAAACGGATTGCCCC
>CALXIG010000096.1 GCA_944388305.1 uncultured Clostridia bacterium | reverse complement strand
ACGGCGTATTCGCCGACCTGGGAGAGGAATTTGTAGGTGTTTTCGAGGTTGTAACGGCTGGTCGGGATCTGGGAGAGGGCAACCTTGGCGGCGGAAGCCTCCTTCCAGAGCTTGGCACTCAGGGCGTTGAGCTGGTCGGGCGTGCCGGCGTAGATTCCCTTCACCAGGGTGCTGGTGATATTTTCGGTGTAGGAGGAAAGATCTTCCATCGCCCGGAGGTAGGAGACCTCGAGGGCGTTTTTGTATTTTTGGGCGGTCCGGTAGTTCTGCAAGGCAAATCCGCCGCAGATCAGGACTGCGGCGGCAGCAAAGGTGATCAGCCGCACCCAGGCGCGGATGTTGGACATGAAAAATCCCCCTTTTGCGGTATTTGCCTCTAGTGTTTCCCGGAGACGGAAAAATATACCGCAAAAAGGGGAGAAACCACAAGCGCCGCCTTTTCCAACGAAAGGCGGCGCTACATCTCGTCAATCAACTATGGTTTCCTCCATTACTGATTTTTTCATTTCCTTCCTTTTGCATTGCAAAATTTCATTTGAATACGGATTACAAGATCTGCTTTCACTGTTGCGGGATAATTTCCGTACAGGCTAGATCTTTCAAAAGATCCATGAAAAATTGCTTTTCAGTCGGAAATGAGTTTTCTCTGAAGAGAATTGTGGGTTCATGGAATTTTTCCATGAATACTATTTCATGGGACTCACTCCTGTATCGAATTCGGTTCCGTTTTCGAAAATTTCACGAAGAAACATTCGCTTTTTCTAAACGGGTTAGATTCTGATAAGGAATTGCTTACTGCATGGGTCTCACTCCTGAATCAGACAATCAATCGGGTTAGCAGACAGGACCTTGTTCACAAATGGAACTTCTTTCCAACTCGTTGGACCGCTTCGTTCAAACGGTGCCTTTGTCTTTGGAAGAAGAAAACGGCTGCTTCATGGACTTCTCCATGAGAACTATTTCATGGGACTCACTCCTGTAATCAGATCCGTCATTTCAAACCTGCTTTTCTGATGAAATTCCCTCTTCGATCCGGATTTCGAATGGGAATGACGAAAGCAACATGTTCGAAAGCCGGCCACGTGGTCAATCGGGAAGTGGATTCCTTTCCATTGGACTCACTCCTGCTGGTCTGGTTCGGATGAATACTTTTTGCCTGTCAGGGCATTCAATTGTTGCGCATTGTTCCTTGACTGCTGCGCTTTGTCTGTTTTCAGTTTATCCGAAATCAGCGGATTATTTCAAAATAGAAAATAATCAAACGGGTTTCGTAAAATTCAAATGAGGAAAGTCCTCCAAACATGAGATGTCTTTTCGAATTTACCTGTTGAAATTTTGGCTTTTTGAAAACTGTTTGTACAGTTTTCTTTTGCCGGTTCACTCAGTCGAAATTCTTTAGAAATCTGCATCGAAAGGTTTTACGAACGGCCTCCGCTGATTCGGATAAAACAAGATTCAATATTGTCCATCGGAATCACCCTTTCTTTGTCTTTGAAGATCTTTGATTATCTTCTATGGCTATAGTATAGCATGGAATCAATGCGTTGTCAATAGTATTTTTGAAAAAAGTTGAAAAAACTTGGTTCATTTTCTCAAAACAAAAGCTTTACAAAATGTGCTTGACTTTGCAGCTGATCTACGATACAATAAAAATGTTAGCGCGCTGTTTGCGCCCGTTGATTCAGTCGATCCGTCCCGCCCGGGATGAGGTAAGGAGGATTTTTATGGCAGAAAATGAAGAAAACCGCTACACGCTGGTGGACGAGGATGGCGTCGAGCAGTCCTTTGAGATGCTGGATATGATGGAAGTGGACGGAAAACAGTATTTCGCGATGATGCCGATTTACGAAGACCCGCAGAAACAGCTGGAATCGGACGGCGAGCTGGTTGTCCTGACCTTCGAGACAGTGGATGGAGAGGAGTATCTTTCCTCCATTGACGACGATGACGAATATGAGCGGATCGGCAATCTCTTCATCGAACGGCTCAACGAGATGTTTGAGGATGAGGACGAAGAAGAGGACGAGTAAGGCGCATTGCCCCTGCTTTTGGAGGGAATAGCGGAAGAGCGTGTCCTTTTTGTCTGTTTTTTGTGAGAATCTCTTGACAAACTCGTGGAAAGCCGCTATAATAAGATTCAGTTGAAACGTCTGCCTTGTTCGAGCAAGTACAGCTATTTTAAATCCGAACATTGATTTAAAAGGGAATCCTGGCTCCGGGTGTGGGATGCAGACCTCCCGGCCGCCGTTTGACGGCAGCCGGATGAAGGGAGCGCAAAGCACCAGGGCGGATACCCACCTGCTGAGAGGCGGGTTTATTTCGCTGTACGACGGCAAGGTGGAGTAAGACGCAATCCTGCTCGCATCCGCTTGCAGGTGAAAGGCTCTCCGTGCAAGCGGAGGGCCTTGTTTTTTTGAAACGGTAAGGAGAGAATGAAATGGAGGACTGGCTGGACCGGCAGCGAATGCTGCTCGGCGGGGAGGCCTGCCGCCGCCTGGCGGAGGCGAGAGTCGCTGTCGTCGGACTGGGCGGCGTGGGCGGCGCCTGCGCAGAAGGACTTTGCCGCGCGGGAGTCGGTGCGCTGCTTCTGATGGACCACGACACGGTGGACCTTACAAACCTCAACCGCCAGCTGCTCGCCACCCGCCGGACCGTCGGCATGAGCAAGGCGGAGGCCGCGCGGGAGCGCGTTCTGTCCATCAACCCGGACTGCGAGGCGGCGGCACTGCCGCTTTTTTACGGGGAGGAGACGGCGGAGAAGCTCTTCGCCTTCCGGCCGGATTACGTCGCCGACTGCATCGATACGGTGACCGCAAAGCTCCACCTCGCTGAACAGTGCCGGGCGCGGCAGATCCCCCTGCTGATGGCGCTGGGCACCGGGAACCGCCTTGACCCCTCCGCCTTCCGCATCGGGACGATCGAGGAGACCGCCCAAAACGGCGCGGGCTGCGGCCTCGCGCGGGTCATGCGGCGGGAGCTGAAAAGGCGGGGGATCGCGGGGCAGAAGGTGCTCTATTCCCTTGAACCGGCCGCCAAAACGGTGGTGGAGAACGGCGGACGCTACGCGCCCGGCAGCCTTTCGGTCTGCCCGCCGGCTGCGGGGATGCTGATGGCCGCCCAGATCATCCGAGAGATTATCCATTTTTCATGCGCGCATACAGCGGAGGAGGAGACAGATGCTGACCTATAAGTTTGACACTCAGCTTTTGATCGAGGGAAACAACCTCTCAGAGGAGGAAATCGACGACTACATTACCGCCCATATCGAGGGCGACTGCCTGCTGGTCGCGGGCGACGAGTCGGTCATCAAGATTCACTTTCACACCGATGCGCCCTGGCAGGTGCTGGAATACGCCGCTTCGCTGGGGGATATCCACGACGTTGTGATCGAGAACATGGAGCGGCAGTCCCAGGGCCTCCCCGGCTGACCGCGCGGAAAGGAAGATTTGATGAAACAGCTCATGATCGGCGGGCAGCTGCCCGCTTCGGAAATCGCACTCGGCTGTATGCGGATCAGCGGCCTTTCGGACCGGGAGGCGGAAGAGCTCATCCGCACCGCAGTCGAGTCGGGAATCAATTTTTTTGACCACGCCGACATTTATGGCGGCGGCAAGTCGGAGGAAGTCTTCGCCCGGGTCCTTTCGCGGACGCCCTCGCTGCGCGAAAAACTCCTTATCCAGAGCAAGTGCGCCATCCACGACGGCATTTACGACTTTTCCAGAGAGCACATCCTCCGCTCGGTCGACGGCATCCTCAGCCGGCTGCAAACCGACTACCTGGATCTGCTGCTTCTCCACCGCCCCGACACCCTGATGGAGCCGGAGGAGGTCGCAGAAGCTTTCTCTATTCTCCGCGAGAGCGGAAAGGTCCGCCATTTCGGCGTCAGCAACCAGAAGCCGCTTCAGATGGAGCTTTTAAACCGCTACCTGCCCGAAAAGCTGCTGGTCAACCAGCTCCAGCTCTCCCTCTGCCACACCGGGATGATCGATTCCGGCCTGAATGTCAACATGCAGTGCGACCCCGCCCGCGATCTGGACGGCTCGGTCCTCGAGTACTGCCGTTTAAACGGTGTCATCATTCAGGCATGGTCGCCCTTCCAGTACGGGTTCTTCGGCGGCGTCTTTGTCGGCAGCGAGAAGTTCCCTGAGCTGAACGCGGTTCTGGACCGCCTGGCGGAGCAGTACGGCGTCACGCCGTCGGCTGTTGCCATTGCCTGGATCCTCCGCCATCCAGCCAAAATCCAGCCCATCCTCGGCACCACCAATCCCCGGCGGGTGCGGGAGATCTGCCGCGCCTCCGAGGTTTCCCTCACCCGGATGGAGTGGTACGAGCTTTACAAGGCCGCCGGCAACCGTCTGCCGTAAGGGAGGGTCATCGTTTTGTACAAGCTGCTTGCAACCGACCTCGACGGCACCCTCTTCTCCAGCGACGGCGGCATTTCGGAATGCAACCGCCGCGCCATCCGCGAAGCGTCGGAGCGGGGCGTCCACGTGGTCCTCTGTTCGGGGCGGGCGCCCTACGAGGGGGTGTCCATGCTGGGGGAAAGCCTCGGACTCAACCGGCCCGGGAACTATTACATCTGCTGCTCCGGCGCGCTGATCGTTGAGGCGGACACGCTGCGTGCCGTTGCGGGCAACTTTCTGCCCAAAGAGACGGCCGCCGAGCTCGTTCGAATTGGAGAAGGCTTTTTTTCCGAGATGGGCAAGGCTTCGATCCGAATGCACACCACCCGGCGGGTGTATGTGCGCAATACCGAGATGTGGGATTCCAGGTTTTCCAAATCGCACACCCGGTTTTCCTTCACGCCGCTTCCCGCGGACCTGCGCGAGGCGGAGGGCGAAATCACCAAACTCCTCTTTCTCTCGCTGGAGGACGGCTATGCCATGCGCTTTTACGACCGGATGGAGGCGGTGCTTCCCGCCGGCGCACTCGGCTACCGGATGCCGCCCCATCTCGCCGAATATGTCGCCGCAACGGCGAACAAGGGCCGCGCAGTCGCCCAGCTCGCCGGAATTCTCGGCATTCCGGAGGCCGCAACGGTCTGCGTGGGGGACGGATGGAACGACATCTCCATGCTCTCGGCGGGCGGCCTCGGCGTCGCTGTCAAAAACGCGCCGGAGGAGGTCGCCCGCCACGCCGACCTGATTCTGGATAAAACCAACGACGAGGATGCCATTGCGGCCGTGCTGGAGCGCTACTTCTGATGGAGGCGGGAAAACGCCGCGCGGAAGCGCTGCTCGCCCTGCACGGCCTCCCGTCTGCGGGACTTGTCCGGGCGCCATCCGGCTTCACCAATGAGGTCTGGCTCTCGAATGCGGCGGCTGTCAAGCTCTGCGCTTCCGCCTCGCCCGGCTTTGCGCGGGAGCGGTGGTTTTACCGGGCGCTCCATCCCGCTTTTGCTCCCCGGCTGCTCGCGGAGGGGGAAGATTTCCTCATCCTCGAGCGGGTGCATGGGGAGGGCCTCTTCCGCCGCTGGCCGGAGCTGGACGCTGCCGGCCGCCGGGATGCGGTCCGGCAGATTGCCGCAATGGTGCGGGAGATGGACGCCGCTTCGCTGGAAGGGACGGACGCCTTTCTGCCGCGCAGGGAGCGCTGGCGGGAAACGATGGCCGGTTCCATTTCCGCCCTCCTGCAGGAGGCGCTGGAAAAAGGAGCGGTTCCCGCTTCGCTCGCGGCGGACGCCGGGCGGTTTGCCGCCCGCCATGCGGACGCGCTCGGGGAGCGGGAGGCGGTTTCGCTGGTCTATGATGACCTGCACTTTGACAATCTCCTGGTGGAGGAGGGCGGCGGGCTGCGGCTCATTGATTTCGAACGGATGGAGGCGGCCCCGCGCGACCTGCTGCTCGATGTTCCAAACCGGATGACCATGCAGCCGTTTCTTTACGCCAATGAACGGGATGAGCCGCTCGCCAGGCGGGAGGATTACCGCCCGCTGTTGAAATGGCTGGCCGGGGAGCTGCCGACCTGGTTTGCCCATCCCCGCCTTCCGGAACGGCTGGCCCTTTACGGGCTGCGCTATGATCTGGAGTGCCTGCTCGATTATCCCAATTCGCCGACTGTCCTCGAACGGATTGCCAAGGAGGTCCAATTGGATTTCCTGCTGTAAACAAAGGCAAACCGGCTGTCCCTGTTTGTTTGGGACGGCCGGTTTGCCGTTTTTTGTCGATTTCCGAAAAAAATTGTCTCCCCGTTTGGAACCTTTGTGAAGTGTGCGGATAGACCAACTGGTCAATCCATGCTATAATAAGGACGGTTCGCAAAATTGTCTGCCATTTTGCGATTTTTAAAGTAGGGCATCGTTTGGGAGGGCGGAGTATGAACACCGAAATCAAGCCGGACAGCCGCCGCAAGATTCTCGACGCGGCGATTGCCGAGTTCGCGGTCCGCGGCTACGAGGCGGCCTCGACCAACCGCATCTGCCAGCAGGCGGATATTTCCAAGGGCCTGCTGTTTCATTATTATAAGAGCAAGCACCGCCTTTTTGCCGAGGTGCTGGGGCAGTGCATCGAGGATATGGAGGCAGCGGAGCCGCAGCCGGCCGGCGGATTTTATACGGCGGCCGAGATTCAGGAGTGCTGCCGCCGTCAGCTGCGGTTTTTTGTCGGGCATTTTGATCACTACGCCATCATCGGCGACCTGCTCTGGAATGACGCGGGGGACGGCTCCGCCGAATACCGGGCGCTGCGGGAGCAGCTTCTGAGCCGCAAGGCCGCGCGCTTCCGATGTTTTCTGGAAAACTGCCGGCTGCGGCCGGAAATCGACCGGGAGGTCGCGCTGGAACTGCTGCTCAGCGCCACCGACCAGATTGAGAAAAAATATCTCGCCCGCATCCGCCGGCGCCGCGGAGAGGCTGACGCGCTGGTGCGGGATTTCCTGGAGGAGCACCGCAAGGTGCTGGGAATGCTGTTATATGGAATAGTCGTGGAGGAAGATCATGCTGCGTGTAGGAATTGATATCGGATCGACGACGGTGAAGGTCGTCGTTATGGACGGCGATCGGCTGCTGTTCAAGCACTATGAGCGCCATTTTTCGCAGGTCCGGCAGAAAACTGCCGAGATTCTGCGAAACGCCGCTCCCATCATCGGGGAGGAGCCGTTTGCCGCTGCGCTGTCCGGATCGGCGGGGTTTGGACTCGCCAAGGCGGCAGGGCTGGAATTTGTGCAGGAGGTCTACGCGACGGGAAAGGCGGTCGCCTATTTCTCGGACGGCGTGGACATTGTAATCGAGCTGGGCGGAGAGGATGCGAAAATTCTCTTTCTCACCGGCGGGGTCGAGGAGCGGATGAACGGCACCTGCGCCGGCGGCACCGGCGCCTTCATCGACCAGATGGCCTCGCTGCTCGACGTGACGCCGGAGCAGCTCAATGAGCTCGCCATGCGGCACGAGAAAATTTACCCCATCGCATCCCGGTGCGGCGTCTTTGCGAAATCCGACATTCAGCCGCTCTTAAACCAGGGTGCGCGCAAGGAGGACATCGCGGCCAGCATCTTCCAGGCGGTCGTCGACCAGACCATCACCGGACTCGCCCAGGGACGGGAGATCAGGGGAAAGGTCGCCTTCCTCGGCGGGCCGCTCCACTTCTTTACGGAATTGCAGAAGCGCTTTTCCGAAACGCTCCGCCTCTCCCCGGAAAACGCCATTTTCCCCGACCTCGGACAGTTTTCGGTCGCGCTGGGGACGGCGGTCTATGCGGCCGGCTCCGGCACCCGCCTGACCCTCGGAGAGCTGCTTTCCCGCATCGAAAATGCGAAGGCCGACACTTCCGGCAACCGCCATTTGAAGCCGCTGTTCGCGGATGAGGCCGAATACGCCGCCTTCCGGGCCCGCCATGAAAAGGCGGCGGTGCCGGAAAAGGACCTCGCCTCCTACGAGGGGGACGCCTTCCTCGGCATCGACTGCGGCTCTACCACCACCAAGGTCGCCCTCATCGCGGAGGACGGCAGCCTGCTCTACCAGTACTACGGCTCCAACCGCGGCAACCCCCTCCAGATTATCCGCGATCAGCTTGTGAAGATCCGCACCCTCTGCGGGGATCGGGTCACAATCCGCGGCAGCGCGGCCACCGGCTACGGCGAGGAGCTGATTCAGAACGCCTTCTCGGTCGACGCCGGGCTGGTCGAGACAATGGCCCACTTTCAGGCCGCCCGCTTATTTGACCCGCAGGTCGACTTCATCCTCGACATCGGCGGGCAGGACATCAAATGCTTCAAGGTCAAGAACAACTCCATCGACAGCATTATGTTAAACGAGGCCTGTTCCTCCGGCTGCGGCTCCTTTGTCGAGACCTTCGCCCGGTCGATGGGCTACGAGATCGCCGATTTCGCAAAGAAGGGGCTCTTCGCCAAGACCCCGGTCGACCTGGGCTCCCGCTGCACCGTCTTTATGAACTCCTCGGTCAAGCAGGCCCAGAAGGACGGCGCGGGGGTCGAGGACATCAGCGCCGGGCTGTCGATGAGCGTCGTCAAAAACGCTATTTACAAGGTCATCCGCGCCCATTCGGCCGATGAGCTGGGGAAACACATCGTCGTGCAGGGCGGGACCTTCCTAAACGACGCCGTTCTGCGCAGCTTTGAGCGGGAAATCGGCGGCGAGGTCGTCCGCCCGAAGATCGCCGGGCTGATGGGCGCCTACGGCGCCGCCCTTTACGCGCAGAAGCTGGGGCTTTCCCGCTCCACCCTGTTTACGCTGGAGGAGCTGCAAAACTTTACCCACACCGCCCGGTCGGTCAACTGCGGCCATTG
>CALXIG010000095.1 GCA_944388305.1 uncultured Clostridia bacterium | reverse complement strand
GCGGAGCACTACGAGATGTACGGCGACCGGTACGGCAAGAGCCTCTGCCACGCCTGGGGCGCCAGCCCGGTCTACCTGCTGGGCAAGTACTTCCTCGGCGTCCGCCCGGAGGCCCGGGGATGGGAGCGCTTTACCGTCGCGCCGCAGCTCTCCGCCCTCTCCTGGATGGAGGGAACCGTTCCCACCCCGCGCGGAGACGTCCGGGTCCGCTGTGAGAAGGACGCCGTCGAGGCGTTCGCTCCCTTTGCCGGCGGGACCCTTGTCTGGGCCGGAAAAACCGTCCCCATCCCGGCCGGGGAGACGGTGCGGCTGACCCGCTGACCACGCTTTGACAGAAATAAAAGGAGGATTCCTGATATGACAACCGCATCCTGGTTTGACAGCTTCCCCGAGCGCCGGGGAACCGACAGTGAAAAATGGGCGCATGTTCCCGAAAATGTGATCCCGATGTTTGTGGCGGACATGGATTTCCGCTCCCCGCAGTGCGTCATCGACGCCCTCCGGGAGCGGGCGGAACACGGCATGTACGGCTACAGCATGGTGCCCGGCAGTTTTTACGACGCTTTTGCCGCCTGGGAGGAGCGCGTCCACGGCTGCCATGTGGCGCGGGAGGAGATTCTGCTTTCGGCCGGCGTCATCACCGGCCTTCAGTGGTCGATGAAAGCGCTCACCCCGGAAAAGGGCGTGCTGATCTTCCACCCCTCCTACCCGCCTTTCATGAGTGTGCCGGAAAACCTCGGCAAGCCGCTCTTTTCCATCGAAATGGAGGCGCGGGACGGGGCCTGGACGGTCGATTTCGACGCCTTTGAGAAGATTGCCGCCGGCGGGGAGGTGGACGCCTTTATTCTCTGCAATCCCCACAACCCGACCGGCCGCGTCTGGAGCCGGGAGGAGCTCACCCGGATGCTCTCCATCTGCCATGCGCATGGGATCACCGTCTATTCTGACGAGATTCACGGGGACATCATCATGCCGGGGGAGGAGTTTGTCTCCGTCCTCTCGCTGCCGGAGGAGCTTTCGGGAGAGGCGGTCGTCCTCACAGCACCCAGCAAGACCTTCAACCTGCCCGGGCTTCAGACCTCCTGCATCGTCGTCCGCAGCTCGGAAAAGCGGCAGAAGATCGCGGCGCTGATGAGGAAAAACCATATCCCCGGCCCGACTTTTATGGGAATCACCGCGGCGACGGCCGCCTACCGCGAGGGAGAGGAGTGGATGCGGGAGATGAACCGCTACGTCTCCGGGAATTTTGACCTGATGACGGAATTTTTCGCCCGCAAGCTGCCGCAGGTCTCCTTCATCCGTCCGCAGGCGACCTATCTCGCCTGGCTGGATTTCCGCCGTACCGGGCTGAATGCGGACGAACTGGACAGGCGGCTGGTACAGGCCGGCGTGCAGCTCGGCAAGGGGACGAATTTTGGCAAAAAGGCGGGCGAGGGCTATATGCGGCTGACTGCCGCCTGCCCGCGGAGGCTCCTCTCCGAGGCGCTCGAGCGCATCCGTACGGCGCTGTAGTCTCCGCGCCTCTCCGGCATCCTACGGGGAACGGGGCCCTTTCCGGCAGTCTGCGCATCCGCGCGGCCTGCCGGAGGCTCTGTTTCCCGGCTTTTGGGGCTGTGTTTTCTCTCGCGCTGCGCGGGAGCGTTTTTTCCGCGCAAAACGGGCAGATATTTTTAAAAAAAACTCTTGACAAGGCTTTTTTCGTGTGCTATAATGTAAAAGTCTTCAAGAGAAAGACAAATTCATATCGCGGAGTGGAGCAGCTCGGTAGCTCGTCGGGCTCATAACCCGAAGGTCGTTGGTTCAAATCCAGCCTCCGCAACCAATTTCACCTAAGACCGGCGTCAATGTGCTTGCCATGTTGATGACGGTCTTTTGTTTTATGTCAATACGGGAAATCAGCAGGCGGACGGCCTTATCATCGGGGGTGGCTTTCAGTGCTTCCAACCAAGCCCGAATCTGGTCTACTGTAAAATCCTTCGGAGGATCCGTAGCTTCCAGTACGGCGATTTCCTCCTTGATACTCTGCATTTCGGCGGCAATATCGGCCACAATTTCAGGGGGCAATACTCCGCTGGAAAGATTGGCGAGAAGTGCTTTGTACTGCCGCTGCTTTTCCGCTATGCGCTTCGCAAGGGCCTGTTTGAATTCTTCCATGCGGCTGCCTTCCCCGGCCTGATATTGACGCAGGGCGGCGGCTATGCGGGCCTGATTTTCGTCCGATAACAAGGTATGTAGATAATTGTATGCTGCCGCGTCCACGTCCTCTACACGCGCCACAGGTGCTCCACAACGCTTTGAGCAATAATAATACTGGTATTCATGCCCTTTGCGTTTTGAGGTCATACCATGCATTTTAGCCTCACATTCGCAGAATACAAGGCCGCTGCACAAATACCCGGCTTTCTTTCCGGTCTGTTTCCGTTCATTCATGATTTTCTGCACCTCCATAAACTGCGCCTTGCTGATAATTACCGGCAGGGCGTTTTCTATTCGGATTGCATGGGGCTTATCCCGCCGCGCGCCCCGGTCTGCTTCTTCTTCCGGGCTGTACGCATAAACCCCGGTGTATTTTTCGTTGCGAAGCATTTCATAAATCTGGGTGTATTTGATAGGCTTTCCCCGTTTGCCCCGGATGCCGGCCTTTTCCATTTCGTCAATGATAGCGGTGAAGCCTTCCCGGTTTATGGCTGCCTGAAAAATGCGCCGCACATAGCCCGCTTCCAGCTCGTTTATCACATACGTTTGGTTTATCACGTCATAACCAAAGGGGGCAAAGCCGCCATTGTGCAGCCCCTTCAGGGCGGTTTCCCGGTGCCCTTTCTTCACTTCGGACGCGAGGTTGTCCAGGTAGTATTCCGAAAGCGACCACATCAGCGCCCGCATGATCTTCGCCTCGCTGCTGCCGCCGAAGTCCTGGGCGGTGGCGATCAGCGTGATGCCTTTTTCCTTAAGCCGCATTTCCAGATTGACGTGCTCCCCCAGGCTGCGGGCGATCCGGTCATATTTGTGGATCAGGATTAGTTGAAACTGCCCTTTGTCGCAGTCCCGCAGCATTTTCTGATACTGCGCCCGGCTGGCGGTCTTTTCGCCCTTGCCGCTGATTGCTTCATCGGCATAAACCGCAAGCACGTTCAGCCCCTTTGCGGCGGCATACTCCCGGCAGGCCCGCACTTGAGCTTCGATGCTGTCCTCGGTCTGCTTGTCCGAACTGTACCTTGCGTATATAACAGCATTTTTATCCAAATCGTACTCCTTTCCCGCTCCCGGCTTCGGCTGGGGGCGTTTTTTTATTGTCTCCTTGAGGACACCTCAATTTTGAGGAGAGCGCAATTTTGCGTTTTCCCTACTTCTGGGGGATGATCGGAATTTGATTCCGGTCATTCGCCCGCTTGTGGTCGAAACCTGCACTTCTCGCCACTTTTGGCGAAAATTCCATCGCAACAAGTTGCGAAACCCTTTCGACATTTTTGTCTATTAGGTGAGCCCAGTTGTGGGCATGGGGTCGGTCAACTGACCTCATCTTTTGAGAAAAGGTCGCGTTTCACGACCTTTCAGACCCTACTCTTTATCCGGCTTTTCGTCGGGGTCGGATGTGGGGGTGTCGGGTTCTGCTACGTCCTCGGCAGGCTTGCGGTACTTTTCATTACCGGCTAAGTCCTCCACATAGTCTACTGCTTTTTGCTGGCCTGCTTCGTTGAGCTTGTCAAAGGCAGCGTTGAGCCGAGTTCTATCGGAAGATATAGTGGACGTTTTTCCGTTATCGTCGATCATAATAGCAGATAGAAAAGCCGCTAAGTTTGAACCAGCAATTTTCCAAGAAGCAGCAGTATCGGCTATTGCAGTATGATCTATTCCAAAAATCTCGGAGACTGGCACACCGAGAGCATCTGCTATTTGTGTTATCGTAGCAGGTTTTGGCTTTCGTATTCCTCTTTCCCACTGGCCGACACTTTGATAAGGTACTCCCAAAATTTGCGCTAGTTCTGCCTGTGTCAATCCTTTGCTTTGTCTCAAAACTTTTATTCTATTACCTATCGTATCCATGCTGTTCCTCCTTTCTTTGTTATAGTATATCATAGTGTTTTCAAAAGCACAAGCAAAAGATTTTAATTTGTCATTGCAAAGGTATTGACAAAAGCAAAAGAGTGTACTATAATAAATAAAAACAATCATTTGAGTGTGAGGTGAAAAAAATGAGAATCGACCGAATTAAGCTGATCTCCGAAATGGCACGGCGGGATTTGACCGTTCTGAAACTGGCTGAATTATCCGGCGTATCCAGAATGACAATCACGTCCGTGCGCGGCGGAAAAACGTGCAGCGAGAGCACAGCGAAAAAGCTGGCGGCGGGGCTGGGCGTTGACCCGTCGGAACTGATTGCAAGGGAAGGTGAATAATGTGGATGAGAAAGACATGATGTGCCGGATTCCAGTCATGGGCCGTATGGTCAAAACACCGGACGGGGACTGGGTGCTGGATGCAGAAGGTTCTATATGGGCCGATATTCCGGCGGATGTGATTGCCCGCAAGCTGATCGAGGGCTTTGGCATGGACGCCATTCTGAAAGGGGCTGATAAAGATTGACCTTTGAGGAATTTTGCAGCCGCTTGCAGGGGGTAGAGGGCAAAGGAAAGCAAAGGACCGCCCTCTGTCCCGCTCATGGGGACAAGCACCAGAGCCTTTCCGTATCAGAGGGGGAGGACGGGAAAATTTTGGTCAAGTGCCATTACGGGTGCAGTACACAGGATATTGTATCCGCAATGGGACTGACCATGCCGGACCTTTTCCCGGAACCGGCGAAGCGGCCCGAGAAAAAGTACAAGCGAAAATTTGTGGCAGCGTATCATTACACTGACATAGACGGGAACTTTCTCTTTAAGAAAACCCGCTGGCAGACCCCGGAAG
Organism: uncultured Clostridia bacterium; assembly: GCA_944388305.1. Lineage (GTDB taxonomy): Bacteria > Bacillota > Clostridia > Oscillospirales > Ruminococcaceae > Merdivicinus. Next base: position 7,156 of record CALXIG010000095.1, on the reverse strand, counting down.
GCAAAAGTTTTTCATGGAGCCATAAAGAGGGAAACCGATGGGTAGATAACCGCGGCGGCCCGCAGGTGCTTTATAATCTTCCCGCGACAAAGCTGGATTCTCTGTACATCGTCGAAGGGGAGAAGGATGTGGAGACCCTGAAAGCGCATAACCTCCCTGCTGTCAGCGGTGCGGACGGCGCCGGAAAAGGGAAATGGCTCTCCCAGTACACCGAAGCCCTGAAGGGCAAAGAGGTGGCGATCATCCAGGACAACGACAAAAACGGCAAGGCTTTCGCACTGGAAACGGCCCAGGCGTTGACCGGAAAGGCAAAATCGGTGAAGCTGCTGGATTTGTCCCGCGTCTGGCCTGACATTCCGGAAAAGGGCGACGTTTCGGACATGCTGGAAGCAATGGGGCCGGTGGAAGGGATGCGGGCGCTGCTGAAGCTCACGAGGGAAACGCCGGAGTTTATGCCGGATGTTTTTGGACGGGCAGAGTACACCCAACAACCGCCAGAAAAAAGGCTGGAATCCATTTCCGCCGCCGAGCTTCAAAAAATGCCGCTTCCGCCTGTCCAGTTCATTATAAACGGCCTTCTCCCTGTTGGGCTGGGGCTTCTGGTATCCCCGCCAAAGTACGGGAAAAGCTGGATGGTGCTGGATATGGGCTTATCTGTCACGTCCGGCGCAGCCTTTCTGGGGCGTTCTACCAATCCCGGCGGCTGCCTGTATCTGGCCTTAGAGGACAGCTTGAACCGCCTGAAGGACCGCATGGAGAAAGTGCTGAAAGGCGCGGCGGCTCCCGCAGGATTTGACTATGCTGTCAAATGCCTGGACCTGTCCCATGGGCTTCTGGAACAGCTTGACAGCTATTTGCAGGAAAAACCGGACACCCGCCTGATTATCATTGACACTTTGCAGAAGATCAGAGGAGCAGGCGGGAGAGAAAACGCCTATAACGCAGATTACCGGGAAATGGGGCTTCTTAAAGCCTTTGCAGACCAGCATAAAATCTGCATCCTGCTTGTGCATCATCTTCGCAAAATGGCGGATGACGGCGATCCATTCAACCGGATTTCCGGCACTGCTGCTATTTTTGGCGCGGCGGATGTTGCAATGGTTCTTTCCCGTGAAAAGCGGGAGGATACCCAGACCAAACTTTCCTACCAGGGCCGGGATATTGAAGGCGGCAATCAGATTCTGGAATTTGACAAGGAAGCGTTCCGGTGGAAGGTGCTGGGGGATGAAAGCTGGCTGGCGGAAGAAAGGGCGCGGACAGCCTATCAGAATAACCCCATCGTGCAGACCATTAAGAAACTGCTGGAACAGCATCCGGAAGGATGGAGCGGGACCTCTTCGGAATTGCTGGACGCCGGAAAGGTGCTGATTTCCGTCTATCTTGCGAACAGTCCCCGTGACCTCACCAACAAACTGGGGCCGCTGGACAAGCCGTTGTTTGATTATGACAAGATTGTCCACACAAAGGGAAAGAACGGGTCCGGCGGTGGAAAGCATTGTTTTCGTTATGCATCAACGGACAAATACGAACAAACTGCACTTTTCCCTATATAGGAATTCACCGTTGATACCGTTTATAACCGTTGATACCGTTGGTTATCGTTTATATCGTTGATACCGTTGGTAACCGTTGACACCGTTTATATAGCAACGGTTGCAACGATAATCAACGATTGCAACGGTGTTTTATACATAGGGAATTTGAAAGGAGCAATCACAATGGAAGAAAGAGAAGAAATCAAAAGACAGATTGTTGACATGACCAACCAGATTCAAGATGAGAAAAGCCTTCGATTCACATATTGGTTCCTTAAAGCAGTGCTCAATCAAGCTCAAAAGGAGGGCAATCAACACGAATGATGCATGAAAAGAAGATCTGCCCGCTGCTCTCTGAGCTTTACGGCAAGGCGTCCCCGTGCGCGCTGGGAATGTGCGCCTGGTACTGCGAGGGGGACGGCGGGAACCCGCCCAGGGAGAGCGGCTGCGCCCTGCTGCTGGCGGCTCAGGCAATCCAGAGCATGGACAGGGGCGGGAAATAAAAAGCGCGTCCGACTGCGGCAACAGATCGGACGCCAAACCCAAACACATAGCTTTAGTTTACCACGAAAGGACGGAAATTGCAAGATGAAAAATCATCCCAACATTGACAAGCTGGCCGCCTTTATCGGCACTTTGCCCGACAGGAAAAAAGCGGAAAAGCTGGCGCTTGCGTTCATTGCTTCCCCCAGGAAAAAAGGCGGTCATCCCCGTAAAACAGCATAAAAACAGCGCCTATCTTCCCCGCCGTCCCAGTGATGGCGGGGATTTTTGGCATGATACCCCACTATCCGAATTTCTTTCTGTATAAAAAATCGGATATTTACAAATAGTATAAAATGTGCTATAATAAACACAAGGGACAATTCCCGGAATCAGCCAAACTCACGGCGTTAAAGGAGGATTATCAAATGGAAGAGAACAGAGAAATGATGAACAACGGACAGGCCCAGACTACTCCCACCCCGGAGGAAAACGGCGGACAGGGCGGAAAGCTGTTCACGCAGGAAGAAGTAAACCGGATCGTCTCCGACCGGCTGGCAAGGGAGCGGGAAAAGCTGGCCCAGCCGCCGAAGGAGGACGAACGGGAGACGGCGCTCAGAGAGCGCGAAAAGGCTTTGGAGGCCCGCGAAACAAGATACCGGTGCGAGGACTACTTAAAGGAAATCAACCTGTCCGAAAATTACCGGCAGGATTTCCTTGACGTCCTGGACACCTCTGATTTTGATACATTCAAGAAGATCGTCGACCGGCTGGGCAAGCATTTCGTTGTGAAAACAGTGACAAGGGGTGCCAGCGTCGCCCATCCTGTGAATTGCGGAAGCTCAGTTGACGCGCAGATCGCGCAAGCCTTCAAGCCTAAAATCTGATTTTTAGGAGTGAATGCAAATGGCAAATACCATCGACCTTGTGACCAAATTTCAGCCCTATGTGGATGAGCAGTTCAAAAACGAGAGCAAGCTGTCCATGCTGACCAACCAGGACTTCGACTGGACAGGGGCGCATACGGTGAAGGTCTATAAGATCGGCACCAGCGCCATGAACGACTACGACCGCAGCGGCGCGAATACGGACACCAATTGGAGCCGGTTCGGCCCTGTGGCCGGGCTGGACGCCACCACCGAGGAAATGACCCTGACCAAGGACCGCAGCTTTACCTTCGCCATTGACAAGCTGGACAATGACGAAACCGCCCAGCAGCTTGCGGGGGCTTCGGCCCTGTCCCGGCAGGATCGGGAGGTGGTCATTCCGGAGGTGGACGCCTATGTTTACGGCGTCATGGCTTCCAAGGCCGGTACAAAGCCCGCAGCCGCCGCGCTGACCGCCGAGAACATCTACACCGAGATTCTGAAAGCGTCGGAAACGCTGGACGATGCAGAAGTACCGGAGACCGGGCGCGTCCTGCTGGTAACGCCCGCGATCTACGCCCTGATGAAGCAGAGCGCCGACATCGCGCTGGATACCGATGTTGGGCAGGATATGCGGCTGAAAGGCGTGATCGCCAACCTGGACGGCGCTGCGGTGGTCAAGGTTCCGAAGGTGCGTCTGCCGGAGAGCTTCGGCTTCATGCTGGCCCACCCTTCGGCTACGGTGGCCCCGGTCAAGCTGGAAGATTACCGGATTCACCAGGACCCGCCCGGCCTGTCCGGCTCGCTGGTGGAGGGGCGCATCTGCTACGACGCCTTTGTGCTGGACAACAAGACCAAGGCTATTTACTATCAGGCCATAACGGCGCAGACGGAATAACGCGGGGAGAGGCGTGTGGGCGGCAGTCCATGCGCCTTTTTGCCTTTAGGAGGGCGATATGCAGAGGAAACGATTAAAAATGACCACATCCCGGGAAGTCCGGCGGGCGGTGAACCGCATTGCAAACATGCTGCTGAACGGGGAGATCGACCCCAAGACGGCCAATGCGATTCTGTACGGCTGCAACGTCTGTCTGGGTGCAATCCGTGTGGACGATCAGCAGAACAGGCTGGACGAACTGGAAAAGATTGTGGAGGAATTGGGAGGAAAGTATGAACCGCCAAATTAAACGGATAGAAGCCAGAATTCGGAAATACCGGGAGGCGCAGCATCCCACAGTCTTTTTGCTGGAAGACGGGAGCGCCTTTGTCACAGATCAGGAGCCTATGAACTATCTGATTGTGAACGGTGTGGAGACCCCGCGGGGGAGGATTGCGGCCTATCCTCATCCGGTGGACGGGGTAGACCCGCTCAGTCTGTCCCTTTATGAACTGATTGACGAAGGCATTCAGCAAGGCGGGCTTGGTTATCTGCTGGATATTCTGGACGAAGAAGACGAAGAATAGGAGGAACCCCCATGACCAACGAAGAAATTGTGTGCGCGATCAAGGCGGGGGATGAGGCCCTTTATCCGGAGCTTTGGGAACGGGTGAAGCGGCTTATTTTCCGGCGCGCCCTTTCCTTCTACAATTCGCGCAGGGATTTCTGCGCCAGTCATGGGGTAACGGCGGATGATCTGGCGCAGAGCGGCTATTTCGCCCTTGTGGAGGCGGTGAAAGCCTACCGGCCGGAATCCGGCTACCGGTTCACGACCTTCCTCAATTTTCACCTGAAATTGCAGTTTCAGGCCGCGCTGGACGGCGGAAGGCGGCGGAACGCTCAGGATATGCTCAACTACTGCGGCAGTCTGGACGAGCCCGCGGGGGAAAATGAGGACGGGAACATTCTGGACTGCATTCTGGACCCGGGCAGCGAATTCCTTTACGAGGAGATTGACAGCCGAATCACAAAAGAGGGGCTGCGGGATGAGATGGAAAGCTGCCTGAACGCGATCAAGCCCGCCCGCGCCGAAGCGCTGCGGTTTATATTCTACGATCAGAACACCCTGCAAGAGGCCGGGGAGCGCATTGGCCGGACAAGGGAGCGCATCCGGCAGCTGCGCAATCTGGGCCTTGCGGATTTGAGGAAGCCGGGGGTGCTGAAGCGGTTGCGGCGGTATCGGGAAAATCCGGACGTATAGTCCAGCCTATGGGCAATAGTGGAACAGTATTTCAGGGAAACAATGTTGCGAACCTCCGCAACCAGAGTGGACCCGGAACGAATTTCGATCCGGGTCTTTTTTCATCTGCTCAGGCCCGCGCCGGCAGTGCCGGCGCATTTGCGCAGTGGGAGCCCGGCGCCTGCGGAGGTTGGCATCTCGCGCATCGGATGTTTTTGGTCAAAATATGAAGCCCGGGTGAGAGCGGCGAATGCCGTGATTCCGACAGGCGGACTTTGCCAGGTCCGCCTTTCCGGTATGTCAGGAGCCATTCCCGCCTGCCCGGATTACGGAGGTGACAGTATGGAATTTTCCAAACGAATGCGCCCGGCAAAGCGGCGCTCTGTTTTCGAATTGTCCGGCGACGGATTTGTCGTCTGGTGCGGGAGCATTGCGAAGGGGGAGAACGGGCAGTTTTACCTGTATTTTTCGTTCTGGCCCATGAACAAGGGGCACAACGCCTGGGTCACCCATTCCCGGATCGGTTTCGCGGTGGCGGACAATCCCCTGGGTCCGTTTACCTACCGGGGGATCGCCCTCTCCGGGGCAGGCGGAGACGCCTGGGACCGGGACTGCGTCCACAACCCTGCGCTTCTTCAGGCGGGTGGAAATTACTATCTCTACTATATGGGCAATTACGGGAACGGGGAGTACTGGGACCACCGCAACCACCAGCGGATCGGGGTCGCCTGGTCCGATAAGCCGGAAGGTCCGTTCCGGCGGCTGGACGCGCCGGTTGTGGACGTCTCCCCCAACCGCCATGACTCCCTGCTCACCAGCAACCCCACTGTCTGCACAGGGCCGGACGGGCGGATCTACATGATGTACAAGGCCGTTTCCGACCAGGGAAAACCGCCGGTTGGCGGCGCCGTCGTGTGCGGCATGGCGGTGGCGGACAATCCCCTGGGACCGTTTGAGAAGTCGGACGTCCCGATCCTGACAAACCAGGAGAACGACTGGTCCGTCGAAGATCCCTTCCTCTGGTATGAAACGGACCGTTTTTACGCGCTGGCAAAAGATTTCCAGGGGTATTTTACCAAGGCGGGGCCGGGTTCGGTTGGCCTCTTTCAGTCCTTTGACGGGTTCAGGTGGGAGACGGCGGACCACCCTCTGGCCTTTCTGCGGGAGATCCGCTGGGAGGACGGGACGGTGGAGCCGCTTCAGAATATGGAGCGGCCGCAGATGTGGCTGGATGAATCCGGCAGGCCGCGGGTCCTCTGCTGTGCCTGCGCGCGGACGGACGACCCCGAACGGCTGCGCGCCTTCAATGTCCAGATCGAAATGGAATGAGACAGGCCGCCGGCAGCGCCCTCCGGCCCGAAAAACACGCGTTCCATTCGTGGCTTCTTGATGTTTTGGCGGAAGTTTTCTGCCGGAAAAGAAAAAGTGCCCGGAAAAAACGGCGGTATCTTGCAAATTCTGCCGGAAGATGCTATAATCTAGATGAAATTTGTTTTTTGATTGCATTTGTTTTTGGACATTTTTTGACATGGTAGAAAGAAGGGAACATATGCTGCCAAACTCTGTTTTTACCTGCAACGGAAAGCCGTTTTTCCCCATCGGCGCACAGGCGCACAATTCCTCCGGTTACTCTCTGGAGCGGCTGGAGGACCTATGGAGGGCCTGCGCCCTGATGGAGGTCAACTCCTGCGCGATCCCCGTGAGCTGGGAGCGCTTCGAGCCGGAAGAGGGCGTGTTTGACCCCGTCATTGTGGAGCAGATCATCGCCGCCTGCCGGGAAAGAAATCTCAAGCTGATCCTCCTCTGGTTCGGCACCTGGAAAAATGGCCACATGAAGTACGCGCCCCAGTGGGTCAAGCGGGATACCGCCCGCTTCCGCCGGGTGATTACCCACGGCGGCTACGAAATCGGCAACCTCTCCTCCTTCTGCCGCGCCACCCTGGAGGCGGACAGGCGCGCTTTCATCCGCCTGATGGAGACTGTCCGGGACTGCGACCCGGACAGGCAGACAGTGCTCGCGGTTCAGATTCAAAATGAGATCGGCATTGTCGGGCACACCATCCGGGACTGCGGGCCGGAGGCACAGCGCGCCTTTGAAGGGCCGGTTCCCGCGGAGGTGGTGGAGAAAATGAAGGCCGCTGCCATCCAGGAGGAC